>JBLGCF010000065.1:0-6630 GCA_047617145.1 Thalassomonas sp.
AATTAGGATTGGCAAGAAATGAAAATCCTATACAAGGAGCATTTATTATTGAAGAATTAACCGATTTGGTAGAAGAAGCAGTACTTGTTGAATTCGATAGAATAACAGAAAGAGGAGGTGTACTTGGTGCAATGGAAACTATGTATCAAAGAAGTAAAATACAAGAGGAAAGTCTGCATTACGAAACCCTAAAACATACAGGTGAATACCCAATTATTGGGGTGAATACTTTCCTGAATAAAAAGGGCTCCCCTACTGTAATTCCTGAGGAAGTAATCCGTGCGACTGAGCAGGAAAAGAAATACCAAATTACTATGCTGAAAGAACTGCATAAAGGAAATGAAGGAAAAGCAGAAGCAATACTAAGAAAAGTACAAGAAGCTGCTGTACAAAACGAAAATATATTTGATTTGCTAATGGATGCTGCAAAAGTTTGCTCGTTAGGAGAAATAAGTAATGCCTTGTTTGAAGTTGGTGGACAGTACAGAAGGAATATGTAAATGATAATAAGAGAGCTTCAAATGAAGTAATCATGCATATAGACAGTAATCTACTCTTTTAATTTTATCCAATTAAAAAATAACACCAATTTTACAAGCTGTTCTTAGTCACCCAGTACCTATAACCTAAAATTAATTTTTCATGCAATTTCAATTTTGATAGGTCTTTAGCGATTAAGGATGGCATCACTAGTTTATTTAAAAGTGCTAATCCTTTAAAAAGATGCTTTTTCTGAAAAATCATCATAAATACGATTATACATAATATAAGTACAATTGTTATTGTACCTTTTCCCAACCCAGTGCTTAATATTGTCATTAGTAAAATTTAGGATGTAAAACTAATGATTAATATGCTTACCTAGTAAACAAAAACTCTCCTTTATCAGTTTCCTCTGTGAATCTATACCCTAAGTTAGAGAATGCTTTTAATTCTTCAGATTTTTGAATGCTATTGCTAATAATAAAATTAGCCATCTCCCCTCTTGCTTTTTTAGCGAAAAATGAAATTACCTTTAATTTCCCATTCCTGAAATCCTTAAAAATAGGAGTGATAACTGGGTTGTTAAATTTATTCAATTTTATTGCTTTACTATATTCCTCTGAAGCCAAATTAATAATTTCCTCACCCTCTAGTAGTTCCTTTTTAAGAGATTGATGTAATTTTTCTTCCCAAAACTCATATAAATTTTTTCCAGCTTCAGTTTTTAATCTAGTTCCCATTTCTAAGCGATATGGGAAAATCAAATCTTTTGGTTTTAACAAACCATACAAACCTGATAGTATTCTTAAATTTTTTTGAGCAAAATCAAGCTCATCAGCTGTAAAATTTTCAGCTTTTAATCCCAGATAAACATCTCCCTGAAACAGTAGAATAGCCTGACCAGCATCTTGAGTATTCCAATCTTGGAATCTCTGCCAGTTTAATTGCGCTAAATTATCACTCAATTTCATTAACGTTTTTATCTCATCAACTGAATAGGATTTCAACTCATCTACTAGATATTTTGTTTCCTTTAAAAAAGGAATTGAAGTTCCCTTTTTCACAAAATTATCAGTTGCTAGTTTTTTAGCTGGAGAAATAATTATCTTCATTCTTATATTGTATTATTGCACAAAATTACAATTTAATTCATGTATAACATACTAAAGAAATATAAACTAACATCATTACACATAATGGTTGTTATACTGGGGATAACAGGTGTTTTTGGGAAATTAATTTCCCTAGATGCCATTCATTTGGTTTGGTACAGAATGGGTATTGCTTTTGTGAGTTTAGCTCTTTTCTTACTTTTTAAGAAACAGCTCTTTTCTATTAGCAAACAAAACTTTTTTGGATTATTAGGAGTAGGTGCTTTGGTCACCATACATTGGTTATGTTTTTTTCAATCTATAAAAGTATCTACCGTATCGGTTGCTGTAGTTTGTATGGCCACCTCTTCTCTATTCTCTGCTCTAATTGAGCCTATATTCTTCAAAAGAAAATTATTAGCCTATGAAGTAATTATGGGGATAATAGTTGTAGTAGTCCTTACTTTTGTAATGGGAACTGAAACACAATATCTATGGGGATATTTCTATGGAATAATGGCTGCTCTCTTTGGTACTTTATTTACACTATTTAACGCAAAATACATTAAGAAAGTAGGAGCTGCACAAATAACTATGATTGAAATGTTAGCAGGAGTAATAATTATCAGTTGCCTATTATTATTTCAGCAAGATTATGCAGTATTCACTACATTAATTTCAGCAACTGATTTTACTTATCTTCTTATTTTAGGGACAGTTTGCACAGCATTAGTATTTGTATGGATGACAGAAATAATGAGACACATCACCCCATATTCATTAATAATGGCAATAAATTTGGAGCCAATTTACAGTATTCTATTGGCACTTTTGATATTTAAAGACTCTGAACTTATGAGCACTTCATTTTATATAGGAGGTAGTATTATTATTGGTATTGTATTTTTGGAAGGTTACCTTAAAAATAAACAATAGTTTTTTGCATTATTCGTTTTGATTCTTAATTTTGCACACTTAAAAAAATATTATGAAAAAAATAACTTTATTATTCATTCTTAGCTTAACTATAACATCTATCTCTTACTCACAAAGTAAATTTGGTAAAAAGAAAATAGTTAAAGACGTAATAAGCTATAGTATTAGTGGCCATATAAAGAATCTTGAAAGCAATCAAGACACCCTTATATTAGCAGCTTACGTAGCAGGATTTAAAGGAACTCAAACTTTTGCAAAAGATACTGCTTTAGTTGTAAATGATAGATTTACATTTAAAAATGATACTCCTTTAGAAGAAGGTATGTATTTTATATTTGACCCACAAACAGGAAGTATGATTCTACCTCTTTTTGTTACAAATCAAAATTTCTCTTTTTCTTTTGACATAAAAGATTTTGACAATACAATAAAGTTTCAAAACTCTATAGATAATACGATTGCTACAGAATATCAAGTATTTATACAGTCTAAAGTAGAGGATAGAAATAAACTTTCTATTAAACTTGATTCATTAGATAATAATGAAAGAGAAATTATAGAACGTGAGATTTCAACTATAAATACTTCCGTTAAAGAATATACACAACAGTTAATTAAGAACCATTCCAAAACATTCTTTAGTAAATTTCTTAAAGCAAATCAACAAATTGAAATCCCAGAGTCCCCTATAGATAGTACTGGCAACCCTGACAAAACTTTTCCTTACCGTTTTTATAAAAAGCACTTTTGGGATAATATTGATTTCTCTGATGCAAGAATGTTAAGAACACCAATCTTCTTCAATAAGATGGATCAGTATTTAGATAAATTAACAGCAAAGCATCCTGATTCAATTAATGTTTCTGCTGATGTATTAGTAAACCTATCTAAAGCTAATGGAGATATATTTCAATATGTAGTTTCCTACATTACCTCAACTTATGAGCGCTCAAAAATTATGGGGATGGATGCCGTATTTGTGCACATGGTTGAAAATTACTACATCACCAAGCAATGTGATTGGGTAGATTCTACACAATTGGTAAAAATTAGTGACAGAGCACAAAAAATTGCTCCGAACCTAATTGGAAGAAAAGCATCAGAATTTCTTGATTTTTACGGAAGACCATTTATGAAGGATACCTTAGGAAAACTACATACTTTGCAAGAGGTAGAAGCTGATTATACGCTATTAGTTTTCTATGGTCCAACTTGTGGACATTGTAAAAAAGAGATTCCAAAAATTAAACATGCATTAGATTCATTAGTAGAGACAGGAATAAACATTAAACCTTTTTCTGTTGCAACTGAATTCGACAAAGCAGAATGGAAAAAGTTTATCAATGCTCAAAAAATTGGTGATTGGATTAATGTTGCAGACATCAACCATGATGAAGATGGAAATCCTGTTGCTAGTAGCGATTGGAGGGATAAATATGACATCTACTCTACTCCTGTAATTTATTTGTTAGACAAAGAAAAAAAGATAATTGCTAAACGAATTTCTTACAAGCAAATTGCTGAAATAGTAGGAAGGCTAGAAGAAAATAATTAAGGTAGTAAAAACTGTATTCTTATTTCATTTCGGGTTTTACAACAGCACAAAAGTACTATACAATCACAACCAGCTATAAAATAAAGCCCCTCTTTATCAACAGTTTATTGACAAAATTATAGCATCACTTCAGTAGCACCAGAATCCTTTGCAAGATAAAAGCGTAAATTGTAATTACGCAATAATTTATGCACTTCAGCTTTAAGCGTACCCGTACCTATTCCGTGTACAATAATTAGTTTCTGACAATTGCTATTTAATGCCTTTTCAATTCTTTGATGGCACTCATTCAATTGAACCTGAACTATTTCAAAATTATCCAAGTAGTGATAATTCTTTGTAAGAAGCTCAATATGTAAATCAATTTTTATTACAGTAGCACTTTTATCACGTTTAAAAGAATCACTAGACTTATTATCACTATCCTTTTTATAAAAGTTATTTCCGTAAGCTGACGCTATGTCGGTATTCATTTCAACTTTAACTAATTCTTTAGTAGCAGCAAAAACTTCAAAACCATCATCAGTTTTTACAGTTACCTTATAAAGTGAATTAATTTTAATTACCTCTCCTTTCTGGTTTACAGTTTTAAAAAGGACTTTATCTCCAAGTTTAAACTCCATTAGTAATAAATTGGATGTCCGTACAATTTACCATTTCTAAGTTCAATTGTTGGCATTGGAAATTTCAGAAAACCAAAAGTATGTAAAACTGAATTTAACACTTTACTTTTGGTTTTAATCTTATTCAAATCAACATCAAATGACATTAAAAATTGTCTATATCTTTCCGCATCAGCTTCTTCATGATATGGATTTACCATTTCATCAGCACCATAACCTAATGCTAAACTAAGCCAACTCGGAAAATCTGGATTTTCTATCTGCAATAAAGACTTAAGATTTAAGGTAAGCCAATATGTTTGTCCGTTATAATCTTTCAATGCTCTTTCTAAATGATTTGATCCAAGTTGTTCTGGATTCTTGGCGGCCATATTAGAAGGACTGTAACTGTACTTCAACTGTATTCTTTGCTCGTTCCATTTAAGTGCTTGTCCTATTGCTAATAGCGAACCTGTAGTATTAGCAATTAAGTCTCCTGGTGATGCTCCCCATTCTTCTGAAGTTCCATCTAGAAATTCAATAACAGTTAAGAAAATTGAACCCGTCATACCTCCATACCAAATAGCATTTTTACGACTAAAGCCTGCCCATTCATAAGCCTTTATTCCTGCAACTCCCGTGTAATAAGATGCAGACATATGCCCCATCTTATCCATTTGCAACCATTCTTCATTATCGTTTATAAAATGGAAACTGCTCCTAGGATAATCAGCATACCAAAGTTGATTTAAACCAACCAAAGCTACAGTATAAGCACTTGCCTCTGAAATTAAAAGAATGTTTCTTCTTCTCTTATTTAAAGTAAATTCTTGCTCTACCTCCCAGCCACCATCACCTACTTTAGGAATGTTCCAATCCTGAGCATTTGCAGTCAATAAAATACATGAAAATAATATCAGAAAAAAGTGCTTCACTTACAAGATAGTCGCTTTAGCATCTGCCAAAATATCAAATACTTTTTCCTGATTTGCAGCCTCCGCATAAGTTCTTAAAACTGGCTCAGTACCTGAAGGACGAATCATTAACCAAGTATCTTCATCAAAGAAAAATTTAAAGCCATCAGTAGTATCAACTCTTACTACATTATATTTTCCGAATTTAGTAAATTTCCCAGCTTTACAATCTTCTATTATTCTTAGTTTAGTATCGTTATCAATGTGTAAATCGATACGCTCAAAAGCAAATGGACCAACAATTGCATACACCTCAGCTATTAAATCTTCTAGTGATTTTCCTGATTTTGCCATAAACTCAAACAAGATCAATCCCATCCAAATTCCATCACGCTCAGGAATATGACCTGTAGTTGCAATCCCTCCTGACTCCTCTCCTCCTAATAATACATCTTCTGTTATCATTTTTCCTGCAATGTGCTTAAAGCCAATCTGAACCGTTTCTTGCTCCAAGCCATAATGCTTACACATTTGCTCAACTTTTACTGAACAAGAAAATGCAGTAACTACTTTTCCTGACATTCCTTTATATTTCACCATGTAGTGAATTAACAACAAAATAATATGATGAGAATCTACAAAGTTTCCTTTACTATCATAAAGCCCAATTCTATCCGCATCACCATCAGTAGCTAAACCACAATCCAACGCATTATTTTTCATCAAATCAGAAAACTCTTGTAAGTTTCTGTGAATTGGTTCAGGAGCAGTTCCTAAAAACCCAGGATTATCATCACAATGCAAAAGAGTAGCATTTGGCAATAAGCGTTTTACAGCATTCATTCCTGCACCAAACATTGCATCATAAGCAAAATTCATATCAGAATTATTGATGGCATCCAAATCAAAACTTGCTGCTGCATGCTTGCAGTAAGCCTCTTCCAAATCAATATAAACTACTTTCCCTTCAGCAACTAAATCCTCTATAGTTACCGCATTATAATCTACTGAATTGGCATCAGGTATTCTATTTTCAACAGCTGTAATGT
>JBLGCF010000066.1:0-6600 GCA_047617145.1 Thalassomonas sp.
TCCATATCCAAAGCACGAGCTACTTCTTTTAAGGAATTAAGTGTAATTGACCCAGACTCCTCTCTTTTTTCCAAATCCTTAACTCCTTGTGGGGAAATGTGAAGCCTTTCGCCTAATTGCCTTAAGGACATTTTAATGGAAAAACGAATAGTATTCACCCAGCCTTTATCTGGTTTTTCTACAGATTTTAATGCAGAAAAAGAATCAATTCTCTCTTGAGTTTGATTCAATAATAATTGTATTTCTGAACTTTTCATAAAGCTATACCTTTAAATTAATTATGCAATATTAAAGTTATTACTTTAAATATACAAATATTTTTAAAGATATATACTTAAGAATAAATAATATATAACTGAAATAACACCTTTCCCTCTGAACTTTCCTTAGAGCTTTATATCAAAAAAGTATTTATCTGAAGTAAGATTCATGAAAACTGTATCTTGATAAATACCATTCGTATTAAATAATGGAGTATAAATTGTATCGGCTATTGAAGTAATATGAAGTTGATCGACAGTTAATTTATTTATTATAAATTTCTTTAAATTACCTGACTGAAAAGCAATAATTAACTCGTCTAAATTTGAAGCATAATTATGTTGCTTTATATTATAAGGAGATCCATTCGCATCATAATAAGTATCAACAATAATCTGATTCATATTAATATTCCAAAGCCTGGAAGAATAACTTGCAGATTCAGCAGGGAAAAGAGTATCAAGACTTACCATAACTGAAGATGAATGCATATAATTTATCTGTCCAGTGTAAATCGTCCCAATTAAAGAATCTACATATAAACCATTTTTAAATTGGTCACCTTGCGACAGACTAGTAGTTTTCATTAACAACTGCCAAGATTTGTTAATAGTAATATTTTCTATTTCTAATACAGACTCTTCCTTGTTGCAAGCTGATAAAATAATTGACAATAATAATATAATGGACAGTAGTTTTTTCATAATACCAGACTTTAATTAATAGCTCCTCAAACCTACAAAAAAATCACATCTTCAAATAAAAATCTTTACACAATTGAATATACTCATCCGTGTATTGATGTCTTCCTGTTTCAATCGTTAAGTATTCTGTTGTTATTTCAGTTTTATTGAATGAAAATTCAAGCATTACTCTTTTCACATCAACTTTATCATTTCCCTTTACATTGCAAACTCTATTGCAATACAAATTGTGAGTTGTAGCAATTTTACAAAATTCTGTTTCAGCATCTTTAGGGATGATTACCCCAAATATTCCTTTTTCTGTAAGTAAATTTGAAGTATTCAATATTAATTCTTCAAAGGAAAGAGAGTTGGTATGCCGTGCAGTCGCCCTTCTATCTTGCGCTTTATTTTCAGCAAAAAAAGGAGGGTTACTTACTATTAAATCAAATTGCGTTTCGGGTTTGAATTGTTGCAAAGCGCTATGCTCAATCCTAATTCTTTCCTGCCAATCAGAATTATCTACATTCAACTTGGCTTCTTGGCTAGTTATTGCATCAATTTCAATTCCAATAATATTGCTATTCAAGTTTCTTTGTGCCAACATTAAGGATATCAATCCTGTACCACAGCCAATATCTAAAATAGTGTTTGCTTGTCTGCAAGCCACCCAGCTCCCAAGCAATACGCCATCAGTTCCCACTTTCATGGCTGATTTTTCTTGTATTATGGAAAACTCTTTAAATTTGAAAACTGACATCTTTATCTTTAAACCCGTTTATTTTTTAAAAAACTTTGCTAATCTATAACTATTCTTTTCTCTACCAAACCATCATCATAGATATAAAAGAGAATAGTATTTTCAATATCCATGTGAGAATCTACTTCTCTTCCTAAGACATCTATGATTTTCAATAACTGCCTTACACTTCTAGATTCATTATTAATTTCTAATAACTCATATAAGAACTCGTTGGAAATTGAAAAACAATCATTATCATCAAGATATGAAACCGTGTAATTACCTGTTTGTAAAGGGGGGAAAATAAATTGATCTGCCCCAAATACACTATCTCCATCTAAATACCATTGATAATTACTCATTGACTGCTCTGTCTCTAAAGCCAAAAGTGACATACTTATTATTGGAACATTCTGAATATGAAAATCGAGATCAGTAATAATTACACTGTCACACCCATGCATATTAATCATAGAATCTGTATAAATCCCTTCTATAGAGTAAACAGAAGTAGATACAAAGATGCTATCTCCTTCACAAATTGAAACTACTGAATTATATGCCAATTGATTACACACATTTCCTGTAGCAACATTTATAGAGTAAGGAAATAATATAATGTTTGTTAACCCAGTATCTCTTAGTAAATGAATATAATTAATACTATCTATTAAATCAAATAAAGAATCTGAATGCCATTTTTCCCAGGAAACATTCCCAACAAGGAAGTTATCTATTGAAATAATAAGAGTATCTTCAGAGATATTTGTTAAAATAACAGACGCTTCAAAAGTGGAGTCATTTTCAAATCTCCAGCCAAAAAGGTTAGGATACTCTATGTTTCTAGGTGTATTATTATTACTGTAATAAGTAACAGTATCTATTAAAGTAAAAGGCGTTTCAATTTTTGTAGCTCTATTTTTATCCAATTTTGCTTTATTCCAAATAGTAGCAAAAATTCCCGGAGCCCTTTTTCTGAAATCATTTTGAGTGTCTAATGCTTCCCAATTTTCAAAAATTCCACCGACATTAAACATACTTATATCTTCAACTAATTTATTATTTAAAAAGATGTGGTGTGAAGCACTAAACATTAAAACTTGACTCCATCTATTTAAGTATCTATGATCTAATGTATTGTCAGTAATACTATATCCTACCCATAATTCATAATTTTGCAAATTAGATACAGTATCTTCAAATCCTCTCACTCTTTCATAGGTTGGTATTTGATCAAAAGGG
This sequence comes from Thalassomonas sp., assembly GCA_047617145.1. Classification (GTDB taxonomy): domain Bacteria; phylum Bacteroidota; class Bacteroidia; order Flavobacteriales; family BACL11; genus UWMA-0277. The sequence goes on from JBLGCF010000066.1 coordinate 2,929, forward strand.
TAGGCTAATAACTGTTTGGTGGTAAATACAGTATCAGAAGCTTTAAGGTAAAAAAAGGCTGACCATCTAAATGCATCAGCCTTATTTGTCATATCATAAAGTTCCTCATTCCAAAATTCAGCTCTAGGATTTGAATTTCCTCCAAAATTTCCAGCCGACACAGCTATTTTAGCGTTTGGAAGTATATTTCTTATTGAATCAATATATATATCACATCTTACAGCATAATCTTCAGCAGTTGGAAAATGGCTAATACTAAGTTCATTCCCCGCTTTTCCCATTTCATCACCCAGCCTAATTCTTTCTAAATGCACTCCATTAGCTTTAGCGGAATGTAAATCAGCTAATTGCACAGTAACACTACTACTAATCATATTTAAGCAGTAAAGACCTTCTGCTCCGATCTGATTTAATGCATTCTGAAAATTCTCAGGTGTTATAGCAATAACATTTGCATTTAATTGCCCCCAGCTCAATACAATTGTATCTAAAGGACAAGTATCTAATACCGATTGAGGATAAAACCAACCATTTTGCCAATCCCAAACATCAGGACAAGGAGGGTATGCTAGTACATCTGGGGACATTGTCGCTACCGAATCATTGAAAACATTATCTACCCAAGACGGGCCCCGCCAAGTTTGCCCGCCAAAATTAGCTGTAGGGATAGATCTATTAAAAGTATCTAACTCTAATTGAGTTCCTTGAGAGAAAAGTGAATAACTAAACCCTATTATTAAAATTAGAACACAAATATATTTATGCATAAATTAATCTTTTAAAATAATAACATCACAAATCTATAAAAAAAATTAAATTACTTATCAGTATTATAGCGATACAAAAAAGGATCAAATTGATTTTTAAATTTTAAAAGATTAAAACAATTAGTCATAATTTAATTTCCTAACTTACTTTCTAAATTTGACCAACCTCCACCATTCACAACATTAGTGTAGCCTTTAGCCGAAAGTATTTTTGCTGCTCCTGCACTTCTTATTCCTGAAGCACAACAAGTAATAATTGCCTGATCTTTATCTTTTAGATAATCCAGATTTGAAGGTAGGTCGCCTAAAGGAATATTTAAAGATTTTTCAATATGCCCTGAATAAAACTCAGCTTCCGAGCGGACATCAACAATAATACCGCCACTAGTAAGCATAGCCTTATAGTCCGTATTATCAAAATATCTTTTCTTTAAAAAGAAAAACACAACTAAGCAGATTAAGATTAATGGTAAATATTTCATTTTATTCTTCCAAAAGCTCAAACAAATCATCCAAATTAGGAGAAAGAATCATTTCTATTCTTCTATTGGCACTTCTTCCTTCTTTAGTTTTATTACTTGCTAGTGGTGCAAATTCTGCTCTTCCAGCTGCAGTAAGTTGTAACGGATTTAAGCTAGGGTTTTTCGTAAGTACTTTCACCACATTAGTTGCACGCATAACGCTCAAATCCCAATTATCTTTCACCAAACCTCTTCCACTCAAAGGAATACTATCCGTATGACCTTCTACCAAAATTTCCAAATCTTTTTGAGGAGCTAATGCAGTTGCTAGCTTATTAAGTGCAGCAATACCTCCACTATTTACCGTATATTTTCCTGATGCAAATAACAAATCTTCCTCTAGTGAAATATATACTTTCCCATTTCTTTGCTCTATTGTCAATCCCTCTCCTTCCAAGCCTCTAAGCGCTTTGGAAATGGACTGCTTCAATGCAGTAACCATAGAATCTTTCTTATTGATAATTGTTTCCAATTCCGTAACTCTTACTGACCTTGCCTCCAATTCTTCTTGTGCTACTTTCAACTCTTCCTCTTTTACATCCAAGGAATTAGAAAGTTTATTCAATTCATCTTCCTTTGCAAAAAGTTCGGATTGTGCTTGTTCCAACTGCTCCAATAATTTTTTGGTTTCTTTAGCTTTATCAGCCATGTATCTGCTATTTTTTGAAGTCAGCAAATCATAAGCATCACTCAATTCATCATACTTATTCTGCAATATCATTAAGGATTTTCCATTCTGAACAGAATCGTTTCTTAAATCAGAAATTTGTACTTGTAAAGCAACAATGTTTCCTTCTTTTTCTTCTAGCTTATCACTTAATGAAAGTGCTTTTTTCTCAGCTGAGGTCAATGCTGCTTTAGTACTTTCGTTTTCGGCAACTAACGAGTTATGAATTTTAGGAGTAACACAGGCACTTAATATCAGTAAAAGTGCGCCAATGTATAGTATATACTTTTGCATTTTTTAAAATTTTAATCTTCTCAAAATTACAAAGGAAGAAAAGAGAAAATGGACTCGTCAATAATACTTTTCAACAGCAAAAGATGATAAGACACTAGCGTGCCCAATACCCTTCTATCCAAATAAATCCGTCTAAACTAATTTCCCAAAATCCTGAAACCCAATGATGCCCTCTTCTTTGGCGTATCCACTTTGCCTTTATCCAGATATAATCGCCATAAAAATTACTCCATTTCCAGTGCCCTTCCACCCAGACATAGTTTTTTCGGATGCGGTTAGGATATTTTACAATTACTTTTGGTCGATTAGGCTTTACCACCACTACCCTTGTAGGATGATGATGTGAAGGGCGACTTTTAACCGTAACCCCTCTGTGGCGGTTGGTTTTTTTAACAACTACTTTTTTGGTTGATCGGTTGTGTTTTGATTTTACTACCACTTGAGCAATACTACTTTGAGGAATAAATAAAGCAACTCCAAAAAGAAGAAGGAAACTAAAAACTATTTTTTTCATGGCTATATATTTTAAAGATTAGTACTTTTATGACTTCAAACGAAAACTAAAGTTTAAAAGTATGAAAAAATTTATTAATTATTTTTTACAAGGATTATTGTACATTGTTCCCATATCAGTAACGCTTTATGTTGTCTACTGGGTGTTTACTAAAATTGACGGGATTTTACCTTTTCAGTTCCCAGGACTTGGGTTAATTATAATTATTGCACTCATAACATTTATTGGCTTTGCAGGTTCTACAATTATTACGAGCCCTATCAATTCTTTCTTTCAAAGGCTATTGAAAAAAGCCCCCTTATTACAAACTATTTATTCCTCAATGAAGGATTTGATGCGTACTTTTGTTGGGAAAAAGAAAGGATTTAACCAAGCTGTACTCATCAAGCTTTATGAAAATTCAACTATTGAGCGCATAGGTTTTATAACAAATGAAGATTTAAGTTCATTAGGAATAAAAGAAGGGAAAATTTTAGTCTATTTACCTCACTCTTATGCCTTTTCAGGTCAACTTTTTGTAGTAGAAAAATCCTATATCACTCCAATTGATAAGCCTTCATCTGAAATTATGAAATTAATTGTTTCGGGCGGTGTTACTGAAATTGAAAATTAAAACATAGATTTGCTAGATTAAATTTCAAAAAATTAAACTCATGAAAAAACTTTCAACTTTTATACTACTTTGCGGATTTTTGCAGATTAGTTTTGCTCAAAGCACAGGAGACACTATTATTGTTCAAACTTTTGACTATAGTATGACATATAATCAAGCGTGGGGACCCCCTAGAGATACAATTGCACACTTTCCTGATGACCCTAATCTTACATTTGAAAAAATTATAATGACATATAGCATGAGATGCAAGAATGGTCAAGTAAACACTTCAGGCGGGAATAATGTAGCATGTG
>JBLGCF010000067.1:0-6544 GCA_047617145.1 Thalassomonas sp.
CTTTTCCTGGAGTTTCAATCACTTTTAAGTTGTTCACTAACTCACTTAAATGTTTTCCGTAATACGATTCAGCTGTTTGTCCAATAGGATTGTAATAGTCCTCAATCCAGTTTAGGCCTGAACTCATCGTGAGTAAATCTTTTATTGTTAGCTCTGTATTTCTTCCTTCACAAAAATTAGGTAGAAAATCACATACTTTCTCGTCAACACTTTTAATTTTTCCTTCAGTTAGTGCAATTCCAATCAAGGTAGAAACCCAACTTTTACTCATTGAAAAAGAGTTAGACATGGTGTCGGCCGAATAGCCGTGCCAATACTCTTCATATTGGATGCTGTCGTTTATGATTACCATAAAAGCAACCGTTTCTAGGTTCTCATTTATAGGTTTGATAAATTCAGGTAATTGGGCTTTGTTGTAATTATCTGCAGTCGCCCATTCTTGATGTTCGCTCACCTGAATTGTATTCGCAGGAAAGTGAATAAAATCATGTATATAAGAAGATTGATGACCTTTTAAATAAGTTATTGAAATCGCTTTGTACATCCAGCTTTTCCCACTAATAATAATAAGGAGGTTGAGTGCCACAAAAATAATAAGTAAGTATTTTAAGAGTTTTTTCACCTTAAATAATTTCTATCTCAAATAGCTCAACCAAATGGGCTTTAAGTTTGTTTCTTACTTCATTCATATCCATTTCCTTTCCTAATTCTTTTTGAAGGGAAGTTACACTTTTATCGTTAATACCACAAGGGATAATATTTCCAAAATAGGACAGGTCGGAATTGATATTAAAAGCAAAACCATGCATAGTTACCCAACGGCTACTTTTCACTCCTAGAGCACAGATTTTTCTTGCCTTTGGTGTGCCTACATCAAACCAAACTCCTGTTTCGCCAGGTGATCGTTCTGACTCTAATCCATATTCCTTTAAAGTAAGGATTACAGCCTCTTCCAAAAAGCGTAAGTATTTATGTATATCAGTAAAAAAGTTATCCAAATCCAAAATTGGGTAGCCTACTAACTGCCCAGGACCATGATAAGTAATATCTCCTCCTCTGTTAATCTTATGAAAAGTTGCTCCTCTGCTTTTTAGGTAATCTTCATTTACCAAAAGGTTTTTTTCATCACCACTTTTCCCTAAAGTATAGACATGAGGGTGTTCACAAAAAATTAAATGGTTGTTGGTTTCAACTGTTTTATTTTCTTTTCTGTTGGATGATTTTACGGCTAAAATCTCTGCAAAAAGTTCTTCTTGAAAATCCCAACATTCTTTATAGTCAATCAGACCTAAATCCTTAAATGAAACTTTTTTGTTCATTATATTTTAGCAAGTTCTCCTTTTAAAAAGTCGATAACATCTATCTCAATAGCATCTACATTATTCATTTCAGATAAGTACCAACTCACCCAATCTCCTAGACTAATATGGTAAAGTGAATTTTCAATTAAAGAATCGCCTTTACTCCAAATTTCAGTGATATTACTTGTAAACTTTGAAATCACCTTTTTATTAATGTCCATTCTTATTTGGTTACGATCGTAATCACATTTATTACGGAAATATACAACCGCTAAATCATCAACATTGGTCCGCCAACCCAATAATTCATTATGATTCATTTCAGGAACAACATTATGCCAGGCAAGCATTTTACTATTTTCATTTAATTGCTGACGAAAACGAACAGCTACACCTTCAAAACCTTTAGCTACATAAATAACTGGGGTTTGTTTGTACATTTTTTTTGCCAAATCCATTGCTTGCTTTTGGATATCAGCTTTTTCTGTATCAATTAGAGTAATCGCTTTATCAAAGTCTGCTTTAAAAGAATCGTCAATAATTCCATAATGATTTAACATAAAGAATAGTTCAGTAAATGCATAGCCAAACATAGCTCTTGGAGGCTGGTTTCCTGGAATAATTATTTTGTTGTATTTATTTTCTTCAGCAATGGTTTTTAATTTACCTCCTGAAGTAATTACTGCAATTTCCGCTCCTCTTGATTGGCATTTTTCTAAGGCATAAAGAGTTTCTTCTGTATTTCCAGAATAGGAATTCGCAATAACAAGCGTGTGCTCATTCACAAAATTAGGGATGCTGTAGTCTTTTGTTGCTGCAATAGGAATGTTTACTTTTGACGAAACAATATCACTTACAATTGTCCCGCCAATTCCAGAGCCACCCAAGCCACAAATCAAAACATTTCTGATTTCTTTAGTGCAGGAAGTTAAATTTGTATTATTTGCAATCTCAATTGCCTCTGATAAATGATTGGTAAAATCATTGATATAATCGTTCATTTTCATCTTAAATATTTTTATAATTTGATATTAAAATTGGCTTGTTAAAAGAAGTCGAAAATACGAAATAATAGGATAATAGAATTCCTATATTTGCAAAAAATTTAACAGATGACAAGAGTACTTTCCGAGCAAGAATTAGTGAGAAGAGAATCCTTACAAAAATTAAGAGATTTAGGAGTTGATCCTTATCCAGCTGACCTATTTGATGTAAACATAACATCCAAACAGATTAAGGAAAAGTACAAGGAGGGAGAGGAGTTAAATGTAGTGCTTGCAGGAAGATTGATGAGCAGAAGGATTATGGGTAAAGCCTCTTTTGCTGAGCTGCAGGATAGTGACGGAAAAATTCAGATTTATGTAAATAGAGATGAAATTTGTGAAGGGGAAGATAAAACTATGTACAATACAGTTTTCAAAAAACTATTGGATATTGGTGATATTATTGGAGTTACAGGAACAGTTTTTATTACTAAAGTTGGGGAGATATCAGTAAAAGTAAAGGAGTTAAAAGTGCTTACAAAATCCTTACGCCCACTGCCTTTGCCAAAGGTAGATGCTGACGGAACAGTGCATGATGCATTTACTGACCCTGAAAAAAGATACAGACAGAGATATGTGGATTTAGTAGTTAACCCTGAAGTAAAGGATGCTTTTATTAAGCGTACTAAACTGACAAATTCCATGCGTGAGTTCTTGAATAAGAAAGAATACTTGGAAGTGGAAACGCCAATTTTACAACCACTTTATGGAGGGGCTGCTGCCCGTCCGTTTAAAACGCATCACAATACTTTGGATATGGAATTGTACCTAAGGATTGCCAATGAGTTATATTTAAAAAGATTGGTTGTAGGTGGTTTTGATGGGGTATATGAATTTTCGAAAGATTTTAGGAATGAGGGAATGAGTCGTTTTCACAATCCTGAATTTACACAAATGGAATTGTATGTTGCCTACAAGGATTATGCTTGGATGATGGATTTGGTAGAGGAAATGGTAGAAAAAATTGCTATGGACTTGCACGGAAAAACAGAAATTCAAGTTGGTGATAATTTAATCAATTTCCAAAGACCTTGGAAGCGTTATACCATGTATGAGGCAATTGAGCATTTTACAGGAATTGATATCTCAAAAATGGATGAAGCTACTATGGCCGAAACAGCTAAAAAATTAGGTATTGAGGTAGATAAAAGCATGGGTAGAGGAAAATTAATTGATGAGATTTTTGGAGAAAAATGTGAAGGACAATTAATACAACCTACTTTCATTACGGATTATCCTGTTGAGATGTCGCCATTGGCAAAAAAACACAGAGAGCATGAAGGTTTGGTAGAGCGATTTGAAGCGATTTGTAACGGAAAAGAAATCTGTAATGCCTTTTCAGAATTGAATGATCCTATTGATCAAAGAGCACGATTTGAAGAGCAATTGGAACTTGGAAAAAGAGGAGATGATGAAGCAATGTTGTTGGATGAAGATTTCCTAAGAGCGATTGAATACGGAATGCCACCAACTGCAGGTTTGGGTATTGGAATTGATAGGTTGAGTATGATTATGACCAACTCTAACTCTATACAAGATGTATTGTTTTTCCCACAAATGAAAGCAGAAAAAGGCGGAACTGAGGAGTAGAAAATTCTTCTCCAGAGTAGGCTATCTTGCTAAAAGTTTTTTTGAAACTTTATATTTTGCGGAATATAAAAGACCCTCTTGGCGAGTTTTAAGTGTCTTAAACTCTTTTTTGTACCAGTCAGGATTAGTTGCTTTCTTTTTATGATTTTCATGTGATGAAGCTTCATGAGATTCATCTTTAGACCAAGGGGCAATACTATAAATGCTCAATCCAAAATGTTCAGCTCGGTCTAAAACAATCTCAAAATCTGATTCAGAAAAATATTTAACCCCTTCTTGTCCGAAACCATCATTAAGGTTATTTAAATCTGTAAATATATTTTTTTCTAAAAATTGTGATTGTTCCATGTTTGCGTTTTTGATGATGGTTTGTGTATGAAATATAGGTCGCAAAAGTAGGCTAAATTTCTCACAACTGCTAGCTGAAAAGGTGAGGGGAGGAAAACAATTTTATTTGTTAAAATATTCCCAAAACAAGTTCAGCTTTTTTGTATCGTTCAATTTTCGCCATTTATCTTTTTAATTTCCTATTGTGCCTAACGACTCGGCTATGGTTAGTACGGGAACTCAGAGATCTGAACTTTCGATTAAGCACTTAGCCAAATTTTTAATTTTTTCTTTATTTTCAATAGACACGAAAAATTGAAAATTTTACGGACTTAATTCAAAGTGCTTCCTTTTGGGTTAAGCACCAAAACCCGTATTAACTATAGCCATTGTTGTGCTTTCGTTATTTATTCACAATATTAAAATCACCCTCTAGTCCATTTATATGATTTACAAACGGCTCAATATTTCCAATTCCCCATTGAGTGCTTGTTGCAATTGTAGAGTCCGAAAGTTCAATTAATTCCTCTGATTTTAAATAGTATCTCTTATGTCCTGTTCTGTCGAAAATTTCTTGTGCATTTTCACTTGTTGTAAATACTCCAATACTTCCTTGTAAATTTTGTGGTATCAATCGTTCAAGTTCTGCGTAGGTAATGTTTGGTTTGGATTCAATAATGGTTTTCAAAACCTTGTTTACAAGTCTTGCTTTATTGTATGTAATACCTTTAAAATCAAATTTGGAAAAATCCCGATTTGTATAATTGTACTTGAAAAACGTATCTGTAACTACAAATATTTCTCCTCTTTTACTTCTGAATCTTCTGATAATTAATCCCGCAATCGGGATTCCACTTTCCGTAACAAATCCGTCTTGAAGTTTTCTTTGTAGTTCTGGGGAAATTGAAGTTCCAACTAATACTCCAATCCATTTTGGTTTTTCGTTTTCTGTCCAAAATTCAGGGTGTTTTATTAGAATTTGCTCTTTCTCGTTTAGATAATCATTTAGTTGATTTAATGTAGCATCATTAATTTTCTCTACTTTTAACTCTACAATTGCAAGATAATCAACTCCATATTTAGCTAAAATATCAATTCTTCCATCTCGATTTGAAGTTCTTCTACCACTTTTCAGAGCAATTTCGGCATCCAATACTGTTATTTCTGCAAAATTATCGGTATCCAATTTTAAGATATCTTCATTTTCCATTAAATAAGCTTCCATTGCCAATTCTTTAAGAAATGGATAATCCTTTAATTCAATATTATTTGCGGTTATTTGTCTAAATATTTCCATTCAATCTCGCGAGTTTTTTAATGAAGCACAACAATTGGTTATGTGCAATAATACAAAAAGCAATTAACTTTTTAAAACCCTCTCCGCCTTACTCTTCCCAATCAATCCTTCCAATTCTTCCTTTTTGGCCTCCATTACTTTTTTAACTGAACCAAAATGAGTAATCAATAATTCTACTGTTTTTGGGCCTATTCCTTCAATTTTATCCAATGAAGTGCCAAGGCTATCTTTTTCTCTTTGCTTTCTGTGATGCATAATGCCAAAGCGGTGGGCTTCATCTCTTAATTGTTGTATCACCTTCAAACTTTCTGATCGTTTGTCTAAATATAACGGAATACTATCCCCAGGAAAATAGATTTCTTCCAAGCGTTTTGCAATACCAATAATGGCTATTTTTCCTCTTAGTTTGAGTTTATCTAAACTCTTCACGGCAGAACTTAATTGTCCCTTCCCTCCATCAATTACAATTAGTTCTGGCAAGGGCTCTTCTTCTTCCAAAAGGCGTTTGTATCTTCTATACACCACCTCTTCCATACTTGCAAAATCATCAGGGCCAACAACTGTTTTAATGTTGAAATGGCGATAATCCTTTTTGCTAGGCCTTGCATTTTTAAACACCACACAAGCCGCTACAGGGTAAGTGCCTTGTGTGTTGGAATTATCAAAACACTCAATATGTCTTGGGCGATTTACAAGGTGTAAATCTTTTTGTAGCTGTTCCAAAATACGCTTATTATCCTGCTTTTCAATGTTATTTATTTTTCGTTTTTGTAAATCCAACAACATGTATTTTGCATTCCTCAAACTCAAATCAATGAGTTTCTTTTTATCCCCAATTTTAGGAATAGTAATGCTTAAATTCTCCCAAACATTTTCCAAGGAATGAGAACAATAAATTGTATTTGAAGTGCTTTTAAACCTTTGCCTAAGTTCCACAATTGCTAACTGCAATAACTCTTGTTCCGTTTCTTCTAATTTCTTATTTA
>JBLGCF010000068.1:0-6466 GCA_047617145.1 Thalassomonas sp.
AGCAACGCCTGGACATTGCTCAGGATAAAGAGCGCAAGACGAAAGAAAACTAACTAAGACAATTGCAATTGCAAAAAACACTACTTTATTCATAGAAAATAATTTTTGACAAAAATACATTTTTAAAACAGATTAGCTATCTTTGGAACAATAAAATGACGACTACAAAATTACATCTCAATCCGGACTGGAAAGCATTTTTGAAAGATGAGCTAAACTCCAATACCTTTCAGGCAATTATTAGTAACCTAGAATCTGAAAGAAAACATCATACTATTTTCCCTGAAAATGAAATGCTTTTTAACGCTTTTAACCAAACCAATATTGATGATTTAAAAGTAGTTGTTTTAGGACAAGACCCTTATCATGGAAAGGGGCAGGCAAATGGTCTTTCTTTTTCAGTAACCAATGGAGTGAGAATACCGCCCTCATTACGCAATATTTTTAAAGAATTAAAAGCAGATTTAAACCTGCCAATTTCCCAAAATGGAAACCTAAATACTTGGGCAGAACAAGGTGTATTACTCTTAAATTCTACTTTAACAGTTAGAGAGAAACAGGCAGGTTCTCATCAAAAATTAGGATGGGAAGACTTCACTGACAGCATCATTAAAAAAATAGCAGATAAAAAAGCAGGAATAATTTTCTTACTTTGGGGTGCCTTTGCTCAAAAGAAATCAATTTTGATTAATGATAAAAAACACTATATATTAACTGCTACTCACCCCTCTCCTTTTTCGGCTTACAGAGGATTTTTGGGCTGCAAGCACTTTTCAAAAACAAACGAAATACTCGTCAATAATAAAAAGAAACCTATAAACTGGAAATTATGTTCAGAATCCTTAACCTTATTCTAATTAGCTTCATCAGCTTTAGCGCATTTGGGCAAAACTCAATAATTGAGCGTGTAAATAATTATTTAGACAGCAAAAATGCTTTTGCTAATGAAGTGCTTTATGTTTCTATAAAACAACAAAAACTCTACCATATACAAAATGATAGCATCATTAAAGAATATATTATTTCAAGCTCGGCATACGGAATAGGAAGCAAAGCAGGAAGCAACAAAACACCAATAGGACTACATAGCATAAAAGAAAAATATGGAGATAACACTCCTATTAATGGCAGAATGACAGGGAGAGTTTTCTATGGCGATATCGCCAGCATATATACTGATGAAACAAAAAGCAAAACTGATGACATAACCAGTAGAATATTTTGGTTAGAGGGCATGGAAAAAGGCAAGAATAAAGGAAAAGGAATTGATTCCTTTAGCCGGTATATTTATATACACGGAACATCAGAAGAAGGAAGGTTAGGAAAACCTGCTTCACATGCCTGTATAAGGATGAAAAATAAAGAAGTAATTGACTTGTATAAGCTAATAGAAGTTGGTACTTTAGTCCTCATTTTATAATTCAAAAACTCACCCATGGAATATGTATTTTACCTCCTAATTATTGGCGGATTGACAGCCCTTTATTTTAAAAAAGAAGGAGTTATTGAAGACAATTTAGAAGAAGATAAAATTAGAATTTCAGAATTAGAACAAAATTCAGCAGCTAAGGAACAAGAAATAAATACTCTTGAAAAAAACAGTGAAGTGCTTAACGCTAAAATGCATTCCTTTGAGCAACTCAAAACAGAGAGCACTACCCTAAAAGAAAAACTTTCCAATACTGAAGAAGAAAGAAACAACCTTAAAAATGAAAATATTGCACTGAGAAAAGAGGAAGAAAACAGAAATGAAACTCTCCGAAAATCAGTTGCAGCAAGCAATACACTTCAGGAAAGTTTGACAAAAGAAAAGGAAAGGTTGAATGATGAAAGGGTAAAAGAAAAAGAAGTGCATTTTGACAATATGAAAAAACAATGGAGAGAACATGAAAAAGATGTTGAGAATCATTTACAAATGATTTGCAAAAACAATGTCATTACTTACATATCTCAAGAAGAATTTCCGCACCCAAGAAACAAACCTGACAATTCCATAGAAATAATGGATCAATTGATTGTTTTTGATGCAAAAAGCCCTGCCAATGACGACCTAAGCAACTTCCCAAAATACATAAAACTACAAACGGAAAGCCTAAAAAAATACGCAAAACACGACAATGTGAAGAAAGATTTATTTTTAGTAATTCCTTCAAGCACTTTGCATGTAATCGATCAATTCACTTACAATATGAGTGATTACAATGTTTATGTTATAACATTAGATGCATTAGAGCCTATCGTTTTAAGTTTGAAGAAAATAGAAGAGTATGAGTTTGCCGACAAACTAAGCCCGGATGATAGGGAAAATATTTGTAGAGTGATTGGGAAGTTTGCGCATTCTACTAAAAGAAGAATACAAATTGACCAGTTTTTTGCAAATGAATTTCTAGACACTTTACATAAAGCCAAACAATTACCGAAAGATATTTTAGAAAATGTAATCCAATTTGAGAATTCAGAAAAATTAAATCCTCCAATGGAGAAAAGAAACAAGCCAATACTCACAAAAGATTTAAAAGATCAAACAGAGCAAATAAAAAAAGAATTAGAAATTAGAGAAATTCCTGAAATAGAAGCAAAAATTAGCTTTAAAGACAAAAATAAAAATGAATAATCAGGAAGAAAAAAATTACATATTTGGTATCCGTGCCATAATTGAAGCAGTTGAAGCCGGAAAAACAATTGACAAACTATTTATCCAAAAAGGATTGCATAACGATTTGTTTGCAGAACTCTGGAAATTGGTTCGTGAAAAGAGAATAAACTACAAGCATGTTCCTCTAGAGAAAATTAATCGCTTGACTAGAAAAAATCATCAAGGGGTTTTTGCGTTTATCTCTCCTATCGATTTTCATAATATTGAGGATGTCGTTCCAGCACTTTACGAACAAGGAAAAAATCCTTTGATATTAGTATTGGACAGAATTACAGATGTAAGGAACTTTGGAGCGATTGCTCGTACTGCCGAATGTGCTGGAGTAGATGCAATTGTAATTCCTGAACAAAATGCTGCTGCAATTAATGCGGATGCAATAAAAACTTCAGCAGGAGCCTTGCATAAAATTACAGTTTGCCGTACTTGGAACTTGAAATTAGCAATACAATTCATGAAAGAAAGTGGCATACAATTGATTGGTTGTACTGAAAAAACTCAGGACGACATGTACAAAGCGGATTATACAACTCCTACTGCTATTATTATAGGTTCGGAAGAAGATGGTGTTTCTCCTGAGTTTTTGAAAATGTGTGATGCAAGAGCAAAAATTCCTATGGCCGGGAAAATTGCTTCTTTAAATGTATCAGTAGCTACAGGTGTTATTTTATATGAAGCGTTAAGACAGAGAGGGTAAATGACCCTTGATCATTTCAGAGAACATTGTCTTTCGCTTAAAGGAACAACAGAAGAATTGCCTTTTAATGAAAACACCTTAGTATTTAAAGTACTCGGTAAAATGTTTGCTCTTTGTAATATGATGACTTTTGAATTTACGAAGCTGAAATGTGATACTGAAAAAGCAATAACGCTAAGAGAAGAATACACGCAAGTAACCCCTGCTTGGCACATGAATAAAAAACACTGGAATTCCGTAAGTTTTATGGGAGATTTAAGCGACAAACAAATTGAAAATTGGGTGGAGGATTCCTATAACTTAGTCCTAAAAAATATACCTAAAAAATTGAAACTAGAATTAGATAAATTTTAGCTCCTTCCTTTCATTATTTGCTCGTAAGCTTCTTTTACTTTCATGAATTTTTCTTCCGATAATTTTTTAATATCCTCACTTACTCCCTGCAATTTATCAGGATGGTATTTCATAGCCATTTTTCGATAAGCCTTTTTCACTTCCTTATCTGTAGCATCTTTTGTAATCCCTAACATTGTAAGCCAGTGTTCAGCATTAGCATTTCCACTCGCCAAAAACATAGACTTGATAGACTCAAAATCATAAGGATTAATATTCATATAAGTAGCAATCCTCTTTATTTTTTCTACTTCATTTGGATGAATCTCATTATCGGCAGCCGATACACCAAACAGGAAATGAATAATTTCCAAACGAGAGGAATGATTGATATGAGAATTTAGTTGCAAACACACTTGTCTCAGTTTAGAATTTAAATCCTGCTTATTCAAACTGTTAAACATTTTGAAATACTCGTTCGACTTTGCAGCTCCAAAAGTATTGGTGAAGAATTTTTTTACATAATCCAACTCTGATTTCAACACTTTCCCGTCCGCCTTTATCACTACTGAAGAAAGAATAAGCAATGAAATTTCAAATGCTTTTTTATTGTCTACTTTTGAAGTGAAAAAGTTTTTCGCTACATAATACCCAATTATCCCTCCAATTGGCCCTCCAAAAAACCACCCTGCAGCAGCTCCAATCCATTTTGTGTTTGACATTTTCTAAAATATTTTATTGGCACAAAATTATTATAAAATAATTTAGTAAACACTTTAAACAGGAAAATCATTAGCCTTGAAAAAATTGTACTTTAGCAGCTTAAAATTAACCCAAGATAAACCGTTTATCTTATCTTAAACCAGAAATAATTATGAGTTGGTTTACACATTGGTTCGATTCTCCTTATTACCATACTCTCTATAAAGATAGAGATGAAAAAGAAGCGCAAGTTTTTATTAATAATTTAGTGGAGCATTTACAAATCCCTAAAGGGAGTATGCTCATAGATATTGCTTGCGGAAAAGGAAGGCATGCCACTTATTTCAATTCCTTAGGATTGGATGTTGTTGGGGTGGATTTATCACCCAACAGCATAGCCTCTGCCACAAAAAATGCAAATTCAACTTTACAGTTTTCAGTACACGATATGCGTGAGGTGTATCAGAAAAACAACTTTGATGTAGTTACTAATCTGTTTACCTCCTTTGGTTATTTTGAAAATAATACTGACGAACAAAAAGCCATCAATGCTATGGCAAGCAATTTAAAATTAGGAGGGTTTTTGGTTATTGATTTTATGAATGTAAAAAAGGTGATTGCTAACTTGGTAGCTAAAGAACAAAAAACAATTGACGGCATTATATTTGATATTACAAGAAAAATAGAAGCTGGACACATCATTAAAGACATCCACATTACTGATGGTGAAGAAAAGCAACATTTTCAAGAAAAAGTAAAGGCAATTACTTTGGCTGATTATTCTAAATTTATCAGTAATGCAGGGCTAAAAATAATTGATATCTTTGGGAATTATAAATTGGACAGTTTTGATGAGAAAATTGCTGATCGTTTAATACTAATTTGCAAGAAATGAATTTAATAACACTAGGACTATTATTTGCATCCGTAATTGCTGGAGCAATTGTGGTCGAAATTTTTAAACCAAAGAAAAGTAAGAACATACAATTACTCCTTACTTTTAGTGGTGCATATTTGCTAGCTGTAAGTGTATTGCATCTATTACCTGAACTGTTTGAACACAATACAACTGAGCATATCGGATTATTCATTTTGGGTGGCTTTCTAATCCAGATATTGTTAGAATATTTTTCGCAAGGAATAGAACATGGGCATTTCCACAAAAGCAATGTAATTCCTTTTTCTGTACTCATTAGCCTTTGTTTACATGCTTTACTTGAAGGCGTTCCTTTAGGTGGACATTTACACCATCACGCCCATAATGCTTTACTAACTGGTATCGTTTTACATAAAATGCCAGTCGCTATTGTTCTTATGACTTTCTTTTTACAAAGTAATATGTCAAAACAAAAAGCATATTTCTATTTACTGCTTTTTGCATTGATGGCTCCACTAGGAGTTTTTGCAGGAAGTTTTTTCACAACTCTAGCAAATTATAACAATGAGATTATGGCCATAGTTATTGGTATATTTTTACACATTTCAACTACTATCCTTTTTGAAAGTAGTGATGGGCATAAATTCAGCACTCAAAAGATTTTAGCAATAATTGTAGGTGCAATTATAGTTATATTAAGTCTTTAAAAATGAACCACAAATACATAATTACTGGGGCTCCAGGAACTGGGAAAACAGCTATTATTAATGCCCTAATGCAAAAAGGTTACTCATGTGCAGAAGAAATCTCAAGAGAGATTATTGCAGAACAAATAATGATTGGAGGAGATATTTTACCTTGGAAAAATCAAATTGCTTTTGAAAACCATATTGCTAGCTTGCGTAAAGAACAATATTTAAACAGTTCAGAAAATGAAAATTATTTTTTCGACAGAAGTAGTATTGATTGTATTGCTTATTTAAAGGCAAATAAGCTAGCAATAACAAGCAAAATTACTCACATCATAAAACAATGTGTTTTTAACAAAAAAGTATTTATCACTCCATTTTGGGAAGAAATATACGTTAATGATGGTGAACGAATGGAGGATATAAAAGCAGCTATTAATATTGAAAGCTCAATAATTGAAACTTATAAATCTCTTGGCTATACTTTAGTGAAAGTCCCCAAACTATCCGTAAGC
>JBLGCF010000069.1:0-6296 GCA_047617145.1 Thalassomonas sp.
GTACTTGAATTTCCTGAAAAGGCAAATCAATAGTTGTCGTATCTTGGAATGTTGCAGATAAAGAATTGATGCTATATCTGCTTCCTGCAAATAGCAGTAAACTCTTTGTGTATTCAAGATGAATTTGTGCATATATGGCATTGTTTAAAACATCTGTTCCTCCGTCAGGATAGCGACTAGTATTGTACAGTCGTGTATTTTTATTTGTTAAGCTTGATGTTGAGTTTAATTTTTGGAATCTGGAATCAAAACCATAATTCAATTTATAATGATTAAATTGTTTTAAAAAATCAGATTTGAAATCGAAAATTTGTAAAGATTCAGTTCTATTATTCAGAAATTCATCTCCATTTTTTTGCTTGTGCCTTGATTCCTCAATATCCTGATATGCTGCTGTAAATAGAGCCTCATCAGACGCAAAATTTTGAAAATAATTTTTTAATCTAACACTTTGGAAAAATCTTTTTTGAGGTCCATAGTACCAATATTTGTATTTCTGTTTCCCTTCTTTTATATCGTTCAGTTTATCAAACCGGTTAATATTTGATGAGGTAGAAAATTGAGAATTGAAGAGTAGAAAATTTGTGTTATTTAGTTTGAACAAAGTTTTATGAAAAAAATCAGATTGCTGGTAAGCCGTTCCTTTTTGAATATCACCTTCTGTAATTATAGGTTCCTTTCCCCAATTTTCAAATCCATGTTTTCTATTACTTCCCATTTTCAAATCACCATATAATTTAATAGAGAAGCCACTGATATTGGCGCTATTTTTTAGTTTATAATTTGAGATGATTGAACTGAAAACAGCATTTGAACTACTCTCAAATTGTTGAGTAAATTGAGTGCTATTTTCGTTTTTTGGCTTTTTAGTACTGAAGAGAATTGCACCACCCATTGCACCACTACCGTAAGCAACTGATGCTGGTCCAAATAATACTTCAACACCCTTAAGAAAAATAGGGTTAATTGTAGCTATACTTTGAAGATGTCCACTTCTGAAAATAGTATTGTTTAGGGGAATGCCATCCACAACAATAAGCAGTCGATTTGCTTCCATTCCTCTTAGGTTTGGGCTTCCTCCACCATTTTGACTATTTTGAACGCTTATCCCCATAGTTTTTTCTAATAACTCACTAGTTTGTGCAGTTTGGGATTCCAGAATTATTGCTGGTGTTGATTTGAGGTGACTCAATGCGGTTTTTAAATTTTTTGCCTTGTATTCAACTATTTCTACATTTTCTAGTGAGTGTGTTTTTAACGCTAAAAAGATTGTTTTTTCCTGTATTGAGCCTTTTGTCTGTTTGATTTTTTGATACCCTAAATGCTGGATTGTTAAAGTATCCTGTCCGCTAAACGTACTTAAATTTAAAACGCCTTTATTATTACTTACTACTCCTGATATTTTTGTTTTAGTAGTGATACTCACCCCCTCTACAGGAAGTTGTGTGAGGGCATCTAAAATAACAATTTCCTGAGCGTTAAGTTTTATCCCAACTAGGATGAAAATGATAATTAAATATCTCATATTCTTAAGGATTCAATAATTAAATGGGAAGTCATATTTTTAAGTTCATGGTGTTGCAGTTTATAGTACTCTATTAAATCTAATAAAATTTGATTTCTGTTAGTGTATGGAATTGCAATTTTTTGCTTGTTCAGTAAGGCTTTAAAATAATGTGAGTTTTCTTTATTGATGTAATAATTAAGCTGAGCATTATTGTTTGTAAATTCCCCTATTTCTAGATTAAAAAAAGTGCTTCCCTCTACTTCAAACAAAGGATAAAATCCCATGTGTTTTGATAGATTAATTAAAAATTGTAAAGAAAAATTAGGATCAATTTCTGTTGCTGTTGCTAAGGTTGTTTTTAGTTTCCACACAAATGAAAAAAGAGGTTTATCCACTTCATTTTCATGCAATACTTTAGAAATTACTTCTGCAACAAATAGGGATAGAAAACTTTTTGTCATATTAATTCCTTCTTGTCTTTCGGAATTATATAAACTAATATCAGTTAGATATTGCAAATTTTTATTTGGAAGAAAAGTGGCGTTTATTGTAGACAGTTCTAGTGCTTGAAATAGACCTAATTTTTTCTTAGATTTTTTTGCCCTTACCCCTTTTATAATAAAGCCTTGTAATCCTTTTTCTTCTGTGAATATTTTTGCAATAATTGAGCTTTCTCCTTGTTTAATATAGCTAAGGGCTATTGCTCGGCTTTTATATTTCATTAGTGAATGAACATGATTTTGCTTACCATTTTCTCTAATCCATTAATATCTGTGCTAAACACTAGATATACTCCTGATGATGCCCTATCTCCATTTTTATTTTTACCATTCCAGATTGCTTGCCCACCTTTCGCAAAGTCTTCAAAAACTAAATTACCATCAATATCGGTGATTTTAATATTTGCATTAGTAACTAATCCATTTATTGCTATAGGGCCATTATACGACTCCCTAACAGGATTAGGAAAAACATATGTTTCTTCTTGTATTTTTGTTCCAGTAGTAGCATCTGAACGATAAGAGATAAGTCCTTTTTCTGTTCCTATAAATACTTCTCCATTTTCAGGGTTAATAGTAATATCAATAATATTGTTTGAAAATAAAGGGCTATTATCAGCTGTAAAATGTTGTATTTCTCCCACTCCATCTTCTGATAATAAAAAGACACCTGACTTTTCTGTCCCTATCCACTTTCTGTTTGCTCCGTCAATGGTAATGCACTTTACTTTTTCCTCACTTAGTAAATATTGCCCGTATTCTCCTTCTTGAATTAGTATTTGTTGTGCATCAAAATTACTTCCAGAAAAAACGGCTGAAGGATTGTAAAAAACAGTAATTCCCTTGTCGGTACCTACCCAGATTTCCCCATCTAAATCTTCAGCAATTGAGTAGGTTTGTAAAGAAGGTAAATTCCCATTCCCTGTAGCTGTAGTTAATAATTTATATTGGTCGTCTAATGGATTTTCAATTGTATTATTATCATTGTAAACAAAGAGGCCACCACCTCTTGCAATTATTCCCCATTTTTGATTGTATTGATCTATTATAAGGTCATCAAAAAATAGCCCATCTCTATCTTGATCCATACTAAAGGAGAACCATTCATCATTTTTTGTTTTTACAAATAAAGGTTTATTAACCTGGGAGTTTAGTCCCCATAAATTTCCGGCCTTATCAAATTTTATGTCAGAAATTCGTATTCTTTTTTTGGAATAATAAATGATAGTGTCTAATACACCATTAGTGTTATTGTATTCGTACCTGTCTATGTAATCCTCTTTTTTCATTTTAGGTATGCCATGATACCATGAAGCGTAATAAGTGTATCCATTTTTTACAGCTACCTCTAAAATATCTCTTGCGCTTCCCAATTCTTCTTTATTGTTATTAAACCAAGTATCTGAAGTGTTTTTAAAGGATACTCCATCATTAATTGCTGAATTTTTACTAAAGTTAGCATGCCCTCCATGGCACATATACAGCATGTTTTCTTGATATTCTAAACTATAAATATCATTTCTTACTGGCCCATCTGGAGCATAGCTTTCTTGAAAACTCTTATTGACAAATTTTAAGAGTCCATTTTTAGCATCCGCTACCCACAAATTATCTTCAGTATCAGTGTAGGTATAATTAACATCTTCTAGTTTATTGTTAATTAGTGTATCTGGGATTGCTAAGAGGTTAGTATAAACTAGCAAGGTATCATTGTTGGATAAGATAAGTAAATTATTGTTTAAAAATGAGTTTGTATCACCAGTCCAAATAGAGTCTTCTATTGCAAAAATATGCCAATAATTTTCTGTTAAAATTGGGTCTAATGTCCAGCTATTATAATCAAACAAATTTTCTGAATTTATATCTGCAAAATAAACTCCCCCTTCTGAGGCTACAACAATATTTAGGGTATTGAAGGCGCAACTGTTAATGCCTTTAAAATCACCGTTTTCACCAATTTTATAAGTATCTTTTATTTCCTCTTTCTCTATATCTAAAAGTACTAATCCAAAGGTGCAGGATAGATAAGCAATACCTTCTTTTAATATAATATTGTTGATGAATTTACTACCAATAATCTCTTTTCGTTTTATGTCTGAAATATTAATAATTCTATTGTTTTTTAAAAGATCTATATTGCAATTTTCATAAGTAATAATTGTTGATTCCGAGTCTATATCATATGCAATTCTCTTTATACCCACATCTGATAATCCAGTTACTTTGGACATGCGATTAATTGTATTATCATCTTTATTAATGTAAAAAAGACCACCATTTGTTACGCAATAAATTTTATTGCCAGCCTCTGTAATATAGCTTGCGCTGTTGTATGATTGATAATCTTTCCAAAGTCCAATAGGAACATCTTGTGCTTGGGCCAATAAAGGGAATAAAAGGAATAATAATTTTCTCATAATGCTGGAACAATAATACTATATTACAATCAGATAACTTCTTAATAGAAAAAAAATTGTAATACTTAATTAAACATTACTTTTGTGTTTTAGGCCTAGTAGTTCAACTGGATAGAATATCAGATTTCGGCTCTGACGGTTGAGGGTTCGAATCCCTCCTAGGTCACAATTATTTTACAGTAATAATTTTTTTAGTTTCACCATTTGAGTACCTGTAAATCAGTATAGAATTCTCTTTCCAATCAGTTTCCCTTCCAAGTAAATCATAAATTTCAAAACTTAAATTACTATTTAGGTTACTTTCTGAAATAGAAATAATACAATCAATCATTACTGATGTTGTGTCATTAAACTGATCGTTTAATTCGGATTGAATATCAGCATAAAAATGGAGTATTCCATCAATATTTGGATTTACGAATAAGTTAGTGAAATGAACTTCACTTGTGAAGCCACTCGTGTAGTTATTCCCATCATTTGGTGATGTTGAGCTGACTTTTATACCCCCATTTACATTCTCTATAGCAAAGAAACCTATTAAACTTCCTGTGCTATCATATGAGTTAATTATTGCATAGTTTTGACCTGCAATAAATCCTGCTTTTAATGTTGCTGAAATTGTTTGTGTACTTGTATTCATTATTGCGTAACCTACAGAATCACCCATTGATAGGGATTGTATGTCAAAATACCCTCCGTCAGAAGTTATAGTTGATGTGCCGATATCTGCTTCGTTTAATGATTGGCTAGCAAATAAAGTTAGGTTGGTTGGGGTATTGCAAATTGGGTTGTTAATACTGTTTGTTATAATTGGGTTAAAAGGTGCTGCAACAAATTGTATTGTAGTGAAGGTGTCTAATTGAGACCATGTTGATGCTAGTTGATTTGTTGAGTCGCAATAAGATATAATTTCCCATTCATAAGTAGTGTTTTGTTGTAATAGCGGCAAATTTCTTGTGCTGTCAGGGCCATTTATATTGCCTAAATTTCCCCAAGTTGATGACCCGTAAATTCGATAATGAATTTTATAGTGATCAATATTTGGCATAGGCGTCCAATTTGCTAAAGCACTATTAAAGCTAATGTTTGTTGTGTGTGTGCCTATTGCTTGTGTGCATTGTGAAAATCCGTATATGGAGATTGTCAATAATGAAAGTATCAAAAGAATTTTCTTCATTTCAATTTTTTTTATTTTTTACAAAAATACATTTTTATCTTCAATTCAACCAATTAAAATGTAAACTATTGATTGTGAGTAGATTAAGCAGTGATCCGTTAAATCGAATATCTTTTTTTATTTAATGCTTGTTTTGGTAGTGATGGGACTTGCCTTTAAATCGCCTTAAATTACCTTGTTTTGTTTTTCAAACACGTAAATTGTACTTGAGCAGCCTCTTTTTGTAAAAATGCCAACAATATTTGAAATTAAACCAATTGCAAAACCGTTAATGAACTTCTTCTTTCCAGTTTTAAACTCTTCACTTAATAGAGCAACATAAAAAGAATCAAACAACATTGGGTTGCTTTTTTTTAGTTTGAAATTATGTTTATTGAACAATTTTTCAATACTATCTTTTGAGAAATGCCATAAATGAATAGGCACATCCCATGCTGCCCAGAATTCTTTATAGTGGTTTGCGTCCCAACTTTTATGATTAGGAACGGCAATAATTACTTTCCCGTTTTCACTTAAAATTTGACTAAAGCCTTTTATTGTTTTATTCAAATTTGGGATATGTTCTAGTACATGCCACATACTAATGGAGTCAAATTCTCCTTTTTTAAATTGGTCTAAATTTGTATTCTCACTAACTGAAAGATTGAAGTTTATATTTGCCTGTTTTCTTGCAATTTCTGAGGGCTCTATTCCTT
>JBLGCF010000070.1:0-6212 GCA_047617145.1 Thalassomonas sp.
TACTACTGTATTTTCGGTTTTTGCCACTTACATGGTTACAAAAAAAGTAATAGAGAATTGGCTATACTGGATAGTGATTGATGCAGTATCCGTTTATCTCTATTTTAGTAGAGACTTACACCTTACCTCTTTGCTCTTTATTGTCTATACTGTTATTGCAATTTTTGGATATTTTTCCTGGATAAAACGCAATAATGAACTTGCATAAAATTATTATAACAGGACCAGAAAGTAGCGGAAAAACTACTTTATGTGAGCAGCTATCTAAGCATTTTAATCTTCCATTTTCTAAAGAATATGCAAGGGAATATCTTGATGCGTTAAAAAGAGAGTATAATTCGGATGACCTTTTAAAAATTGCAAAAGGACAATTACAGACTGAAAATGGACTACAACTATTAGATACAGACTTAATCACTTTAAAAATTTGGAGCGAGTACAAATACGGGAGTTGTGATAAGTGGATTTTAACCCAAATTGAAAAACAAAAATCTGAAAAACGCTTTTATCTTTTATGTAAGCCTGATATTGCTTGGCAGGAAGATAAGCAAAGAGAAAACCCAAATGACAGAGAAGAGCTTTTTGAAATTTACAAACAGGAGTTAGATGATTTAGGACATAAATATTTCATAGTAGAGGGAGAAAATAGAATGGAAAACTCTATCTTAAAAATATCGCCTCTAATTATCCATTATCTAAAATCTATTTATATTTTTACACCATCTTAAAAGGGGTGCCGAAAGGCTGAGATCACACCCATTGAACCTGAGGTGGTAATTCATCATAGGAAAATGAGTTTTCATTAAATAAACATGCGTTAACCCTATTATGCGTGTAATGTTAACTAAAAAAATAAAAAATGTTTAACAAAAAAACCTGCTTAATTGCAATGCTAGCTTTTCCATTAATTGGTTTTGCACAGCAAAAAACGGATACTATTGCTATCCAAAAACTAATGAAGGAAGTAAATGTAAACGCTTTAAGAGCTGGAGAAAAAACACCAGTAGCATTTACCAATATTAGTAAAGCTGAAATTGAAAAAGGAAATCTGGGACAAGATTTACCCTACTTAATTTCACTTACACCCTCAGTAGTAACTACCTCTGATGCTGGAGCAGGAGTTGGCTATACAGGTTTTCGCATAAGAGGTACTGATCCAACAAGAATAAATGTAACGGTAAACGGAATTCCATTAAATGATTCGGAAAGCCAAGGAGTTTGGTGGGTAAATATGCCTGATTTTGCATCTTCAATTGGGAGCATACAAATTCAAAGAGGTGTAGGAACTTCAACAAATGGATCTGCAGCTTTTGGGGCTTCTGTCAACTTAAAAACTGACGGATTAAACAAAGAAGCTTATGCAGTTACCAATAATACTGTTGGAAGTTTTGCAACCCTAAAAAATAATGTTGAATTTGGCACTGGACTCTTAAATGGTAAATTCGCTTTTGATGGTCGTTTATCAAAAATATCATCTGACGGATATATGGATAGAGCAGCTTCTGATTTGAAATCTTTGTATTTACAAGGAACTTACTTTGGAGATAATTCTGTATTAAAAGCCATAGTATTCTCTGGAAAAGAAAGAACCTACCAAGCTTGGTACGGTACGCCTTTAAACTATTTAGACTCTACAAGAACTTATAATCCTTATGATTATGAAAATGAGGTAGATAATTACGGTCAAACGCATTATCAACTGCATTACAGCCAACAGTTAAGTGATGTAACTAATTTTAATATTGCAGGACACTTTACACATGGAGAGGGATATTATGAACAATATGTAGGAACTGAGCACAACTCAGTACTCTATAATGGTGGTTATGTGTTTGGCCAAAATGCACTCTCTTTTTACGGCTTAGATGATGTAATTATTGGCAATGATACAATTACTACTTCTAACTTTGTGAGAAGAAAATGGCTAAACAATGACTTTGGAGGATTTACTTACTCACTTAACCATAAAATGGGAGATTTAAACCTTACATTTGGAGGAGCAAGTAGTCGTTATTCTGGGCAACATTACGGAAATGTAATTTGGGCACAATACGCAAGTAACGCTAGTTTCAATCACCAGTATTACTGGAACAAAGCTGAGAAATTTGATAATAATTTCTTTGCAAAAGCGAACTATAAATACAGTGAAACTACTCAACTTTATGTTGATTTACAAAGAAGAAGAATTGACTATATTTTTGAAGGGCTTGATGCTAAAGGAAACTCAGCTGAACAAGAAGTAAATCTTGAATTCTTTAATCCTAAGTTTGGCTTGTACCATACTTTAAACGAAAGCCAAGTAATTTATGCTTCATTTGGTGTGGCAAACAAAGAACCAAACAGAAGTGATTATACAGAGAGTACTCCTGATTCTCGCCCAACACATGAAACACTTTACGACACTGAAATTGGATACAAGCAAGTAGGGGATAAAATGACTTTTGGGGCCAACCTTTATTTTATGAACTATGAAAACCAATTGGTAATGACGGGTAAAATGAATGATGTTGGCGAAAGAACGCATGTAAATGTTGCAGAATCGTTCCGAAAAGGAATTGAGATTGAAGGGACTTACAAACTGACAAACAAATTAACTTGGGCTGCAAACATGACGCTAAGTGAGAACAAAATTGTCACTCCTTTTGTTGAGCATGTTGACAACTGGGACACTTGGGGAGTGGATGAAGTTACACATGAAAATACGGACTTAGCCTTTTCACCTAACATCATTTGGACGTCACAATTAAACTACCAGTTAGACAAAAACACAAGTATTGATTTCATCAGCAAATATGTAGGCGAGCAATTTATTGACAATACTTCATCAGAAGATAGAATGCTAAACGATTATTTAGTAAATCATTTTAGAGTAACTTATGAGTGGGAAAGCAAAATTTTCAAAACTGCAAAAATAAGTTTACAAGTGAACAACCTACTTAATAATGAGTATGTAAATAATGCTTGGGTATACCGTTTTATTTCTGATGGTTGGGACCCAAGTGGGGCTGACCATTATGTAAATGCAGATAGCGAAAGAGGATATAATATGGCAGGATACTATCCTCAAGCAAAAAGAAATTACCTTTTAGGACTTACTTTAGGATTTTAAGAATAAATCTTTAGATATTAAAGAAAAGCCCACCAATTTGGTGGGCTTTTTTTATTACTTTTGCTAGCAAATAAATTTTCATGGAATACAATACTGAACGCGAACAACTTATCATTCCTGAGTACGGAAGACATGTACAAACAATGATAAATCACGCAACTGCCCTTACCGATAAAGCTGAACAACAAAAATGTGTCAATGCTATTATTGATTTTATGGGGCAAATGAATCCTCACTTGCGTGATGTGAAAGAATTCACTCACAAACTTTGGGATCATTTACACATCATGTCTGATTTCAAATTGGATATAGAATCGCCTTATGAAAAGCCCGAGATTGAGAAACTAGAAGAGCGTCCTGAAAAAATGACTTATCCTGGTAATAAAATAAAATTCTCATATTACGGAAACACCATACAAACCATGATTGAAGAAGGTTTGAAAATGGAAGGGGATGAAAAAGAAATCATGGCAGGAATGATAGCCAACCAAATGAAAAAATCATACATCCTTTTTAATGAAAGCTCGGTTGACAATAACATGATTCGTTTACACCTAAAGCAAATGTCAAACAACCAACTTATTTTGGCTGACGACTTTGAATTTATCCGTTCTGCATCCGTAAGGCAAGGAGGTGGAAATGCAAGTAAAAAGACAAATAGCAAAAAGAAAACTTTTAAAAAGAACTATAAAAAACCAAGATAAATGGCTACATTTAAGGTAAAAGGAGGAATAAAACTTAAAGGGGATTTACATCCGCAAGGAGCAAAAAATGAAGCACTACAAGTACTCTGTGCTGTACTGCTTACCCCTGAAGAGGTGATCATGGAAAATGTACCCAACATCCGTGATGTAAATATTCTTATTGACCTTTTGCGTGATTTAAATGTTGCTGTAAAACAAATTGATGAATCAACTTATAGCTTTATAGCTAACAATGTTGACATTGATTACCTTTCTTCAGATGCTTACAAAGTAAAAAGCAGCCGAATCAGAGGGTCAATTATGATAGTTGGACCTTTACTTGCTCGTTACGGAAAAGGATATATTCCAAGACCAGGAGGCGATAAAATTGGAAGGAGAAGGTTGGACACTCACTTTATAGGGTTTGAAAACCTAGGGGCAAAGTTTGTGTATGATAGCAAGGAAGAATTCTACCGAGTTACTGCCAACCAGTTAAAAGGGACAGATATGCTCCTTGATGAAGCATCAGTAACAGGAACAGCAAATATTGTAATGACAGCCGTAATGGCAAAAGGGAAAACAAGCATTTACAATGCAGCTTGCGAACCTTACTTGCAACAACTTTGTAAAATGCTAAACTCCATGGGAGCCAAAATTACGGGTGTTGGCTCTAATCTTTTATACATTGAAGGAGTAGAATATTTAACAGGTTGCACCCATAGAATCCTACCTGACATGATTGAGATTGGTTCTTTTATCGGACTAGCAGCCATTACAAAATCAGAAATAACTATTAAAAATGTAGCTTATGATGAGCTTGGTGTCATCCCTTCCGTGTTTGCAAAATTGGGAATTAAAATGGAACGTCAAGGAGATGATATTTATATTCCTGCACAAGAAAGTTATGAAATACAATCCTTTATTGATGGCTCAATCTTAACCATTTCGGATGCACCTTGGCCAGGATTTACTCCTGATTTACTAAGTATCATTTTAGTAGTTGCCTCACAAGCAAAAGGCTCTGTTCTTATTCATCAAAAAATGTTTGAATCTCGCCTTTTCTTTGTGGATAAATTGATTGATATGGGAGCACAAATTATTTTATGCGACCCACATAGAGCTACTGTTATCGGTCTTAACCATCAGTTCCAATTCAAGCCTACTACAATGACCTCTCCTGATATTCGTGCAGGTGTTTCTCTTTTATTAGCTGCCCTTGCTGCTGATGGCGAAAGTACCATTCATAATATCGAACAAATTGACAGAGGATACCAAAACATTGACACAAGATTAAATGCCATTGGTGCACAAATAACAAGAATAGATTAAACATGAAAAGAATACTTTCAGTAATACTTTTAGTATTAGCATTCAATTTTGCTAGCGCACAAGAAATAGGATTAAAAATTGGAGATATTGCTCCTGAATTAGCCTACAATAATCCAACAGGCAATGAACTTAAACTTTCGGGACTAAGAGGGAAATTAGTATTGATTGATTTTTGGTCTTCTTGGTGTGGACCATGCCGTAGGGAAAATCCTAATTTAGTAGACGCTTACAGAAAATACACAAAGACAAAATTCAAAAACGGAAAAGGATTTGAAATTTTTAGCTTATCGCTTGACAAAACCAAAAAAGCATGGGTAAAAGCAATTAACAAAGACCAACTTTTTTGGGAATATCATGTGTCTGACTTAGGAGGTTGGCAATCAGAAGGATCAAATAAATACGGTATTCGTTCCATTCCTTCCAATGTTCTTATTGACGGAAATGGCATCATTATTGCGCACAATTTAAAAGGTGCTGCTCTCCACCGCTTTTTAGAAGACCAAAAAAAATAAACTGACAAATTGTCTTTTTTATTCTTTTGGCAACATAATTGCACTAAGTACTAGTGTAAAACAAACACACCATGAGCAAGAAAAAACAAGAAGAGCAAGAAATTGCTGAAAAAATAATCAATTCAGAAGCAGGGAACACTGAAGAAACAAAAGATTCACCTGAGGAAGTGAAAGAGGAAGAAGTGAAAATACCCCTTACAACTGAAGAGCTTTTAGCAATTGAAAAAGATAAGAATTTACGCCTATTTGCTGAATTTGACAACTTCCGTAAGCGAACAGCTAAAGAAAGAATAGAACTTTACAGCACTGCTAATAAAGACATAATGACTTCTTTACTGCCAATATTGGACAATTTTGAACGCTCCATAAAAGCAAACAATTACAAAAAAGGGGATGGTACTATGCTTATCTACACCCAATTAAAGACTGAACTAGAGAAAAAAGGACTCAAGGAAATGGAAGACCCAACAGGAAATGTGTTGGATACTGACTTCCAAGAAGCAATTACAAATATCCCTGCTCCTTCTGAAAAAGAGAAAGGAAAGGTGATTGATGTTATTGAAAAAGGATATTTACTAG
>JBLGCF010000071.1:0-6079 GCA_047617145.1 Thalassomonas sp.
GCAGAAAAAGGAAAAACTGTTTTTGGGTATACCTACCTTTCATTCCTTGTTTTTAACCTAATTACAACTTATTGGGTGTGGTATGCGACAGCAGTAGGTTCAGTTTTTGCCTTTTTGGTTAATTCTCTTTTGATGGCGTTTGCTTTTTATATTTTTCATAAAATTAAAGAAGTAACTAAACCAAGGCTGGGCTATTTAGCGTTTATAGTGTGTTGGTTATCTTTTGAATATTTGCACTTGAATTGGGATTTATCATGGCCATGGCTAACACTAGGGAATGTTTTTGCAAATACACCTAGTATTGTACAGTGGTACGAATATACGGGTGTGTTGGGTGGTTCGCTTTGGGTTTTACTGATTAATATTTTGGTATACAGAACTTGGACTGTTGAAGGAACTAAACAAAAATGGATACTTCCTGTTTTAGTAATTATTGCGCCTGTATTATTTTCTTTTTATTTGGGCTCAGCTAAAGAGTTGCTTATAACAGATACGCAAGAAATTGTAATTGTACAGCCCAATGTTGATCCGTATACTGATAAATTTTCTATTGGATATGAAGAGCAGTTATATGATTTTATTGCATTAGCAAAAACAAAATTAACCCAAAGCACAGTGCTTTTAGTTGGGCCTGAAACTGCATTGCAAGAAAGGATTTGGGAAAATAAATTAGAAGTTACTTATAGTGTTAGGGCGTTTAGGGAATTGCAAAAAGAATTTCCTGATTTGAGTATTTTAGTAGGAGCAAATACATATAAAATGTTTGGTCATGGAGAGCAAAAAACAGCAACTGCTCGTCAGATTAGAAATGAGCATGTTTTTTATGATGCCTATAATTCGGCTATCTTTATTACTGATTCTGGAAAGGTGCAGGTCTACCATAAAACCAAGTTAGTGCCTGGTGCCGAAAAAACACCTTTTCCAAAGTTATTGGATAAATTAGCGGGTCTAATGTTGGATCTAGGAGGGACTTCAGGTTCCTTGGGTACAGAAAATAAAGTGCATCAGTTTAAGGTAAATGAGATGAATGTACAACCACTTATTTGTTACGAAAGTATTTATGGTGATTTGCAAAAAGGAAATACAAACTTGATAGCCATCATTACCAATGATGGTTGGTGGAAAAATACGGCTGGCTACAAACAGCACTTTGCTTATGCTCGGTTAAGGGCGATTGAACAAAGAAAGATGATTGTTCGTTCGGCTAACACAGGAGTTTCTGGTGTGATTAATACAAATGGAGAAGTGTTGGAATGTACAAACTGGGATGAAGTTATTTGTATTGCTACTGATGTTCAGCTAAATAATGAAACTACTTTTTATAGTAAGTTTGGCGACTATATAGGTAGGCTCTCCGTTTTTATAGCTGCTATGCTACTTATAGTTGCTTTTGTAAAAGGAAAGTTGAAAAAATAAAAACCCCACTCAGAAGAATGGGGTTTTTTTAAATTGTAAAAAAGTTTTTTATTATTCTTTTTCAGTTGCTTTTTCAATATAATCCTGTACAGTTAAAGATGAATCAATAACCACATCTGCAGGAAATTTAACTGGCCCTGTATCTGTCAGTAGTTCTATTTCCCTGTCAGAAAATCCTTGTTTTCTTAAATAATCTTCAAAACCTGCATTAGTAGTAGATATTTCTTCCTCAATAGTTTCTGGTACATCAACTTTTAACACATCACCATTAAGGCCAGCATTACTAATATTAAATCCATTGTTTAGTGAACAAGTGCTTTCTTCGCCACATTTACAATTAGCTACAAATAAATATCCTAATAAAAGGATAGTAAGCCCCCAAGTTAATGGCTTTTCTAAATTTCCCATAATTTTATTTTTTTGGTTAGTATCTGGCTAAATTAGTAAAAATAAATTACTTAAGGTTTTCAGGAATGCTGCAAACGGGTATGGCGTGCATTTTGTGTTGGTTGGCTCGGTTGAGTTTAGTGTATATTTCAAATACTTCTTTTTCTCTTGCTATTAAGGAGTTTTTGTCTCCATCAAAAGCCATTGCCCATTCTAATTCAGGGTAGCTTGCGCCAATTTGGTCTTCATCTGTTTTATCATCTCCCCAAAGCCCGTCAGTAGGCGGTGCGCTTAGGATGTCAGTATCTATGCCAAGCTCTTTCCCAAGTACATATACTTCAGTTTTTAGTAAATCAGCAATGGGGCTAATATCTACTCCTCCATCACCATATTTGGTAAAGAAGCCAATCCCAAAATCTTCTACTTTATTTCCAGTTCCTAATACCAGGGAATTATTCGCCTGTGCAAAATAATAGAGGGTAGTCATTCTTAACCTTGCTCTTGTGTTCACTAGGGATAGTTCGTGTTGATTTCCTCCTTTCGGAAGTTGTGCTATAAAACCATCAAAAATAGGAGTGAGCTCTAATTCTACAGTACTCACATTGTCAAAACTCTCTTTCAGCCAAGCAATATGTTTCAGTCCTCTATCTACTTGTATTTTGTTCTGGTGAATAGGCATTTCCACACAAAGTAAGGGTAATCCTGTTTTGGCGGCTAGGGTTGAGGTAACTGCTGAATCAACCCCACCAGAAATACCAATTACAAAACCTTGTGCCCTGCTCGTTTTGGTATAATTAAGTAACCAATCACTAATGTAATTTATTATTGCTGTAGTTTGCATAATTGTTTGCAAATGTAAAAGAAAACTTCTTAATTTGCAGGATGAAACCTATAGTCTTATTTCTTTCCGTTACCCTTGTTACTTTTTTATTAACCTCTTGGCTTCTTAGTCTTTCTGCTGATGCTGAAAAGTTAGACTTGAAGGTGAATAGATTTGAGCAGGCCCTATTTGATGTTAATGCAGAAAATGTAGTGGAGATTTCTTCAAAATGGAAAACTGATTTTGGAACTTTTGATGAGGTATTTGCTTCTCAGATTATGCAAAAAGGCAGCTTAACAGATGAACAATACCATAAAGAATTGTTAGCCTTTACTCAGCATAAGGATATGCGAGAGGCCTATGATAGTCTTACCCTTTTGT
Source organism: Thalassomonas sp. (assembly GCA_047617145.1). GTDB lineage: Bacteria > Bacteroidota > Bacteroidia > Flavobacteriales > BACL11 > UWMA-0277. The sequence continues at coordinate 3,005 of JBLGCF010000071.1, forward strand.
TTGCTGATTTCACCACTATTCAGCAAGAATTGGAGTCTGCTTTTTGGCAATTTTCTAATGATTTTCCTTCCTATCCTATCCCTGAAATAACTACTTTTTTTGGCGGATTTAATTATGGAGTAGTTACGTATGATAATAATATTGCTATTGGTTTGGAAAACTTCTTAGGAGAAAATTCTAAGTATTACTCTTTGCTGGGCGACCCTAGTTATTTGCGTTTTCAAAAACAAAAAAAGTTCATTGTTTCCAATGTAATGGAGGTATGGTTAAATGAATACTTTCAGCAATATTTAGGAGGGAGGGATTTGCTTTCTCAACTGATATATAAAGGGAAGGTAATGTATTGTATTGATAAGATGTTGCCTGAATTAGCTATGGAGGATAAGTTCCGCTTTACTCCCGATCAAATGAATTGGACGGAAGAAAATGAGGCGAGTATCTGGCAATATATAGTGCATGAGGATTTGTTGTTCTCCAATGATGAGCAGCAATTCAGGACATTTGTTAATTATGCTCCTTTTGCAAAAGGTATGCCTCCCGAATCACCTGGAAGAGTAGGGTATTATATTGGATACAAAATGGTAAGCGAGTTCATGGATAATAATAAAATTGATGTTGAGCAGCTTATGTATTTAAGCGATTCAAGGCAGTTTTTACAACAATCAAAATATAAACCTACAAAATAGCAATTATGAAGCAGACTTTAAAATTTGAAATTGAGTTAGACGAAAATCAGTTACCTGTAAATATTGAAATGCACGCAAGTGATGGTGCTGCAAATGAAAAGGAAATTAAGGCTTTAATGATCTCTGCTTGGGCTGCAAAAACTAAGGAAACTTTGCGTATTGACCTTTGGACTAAGGATATGCCTGTTAACGAAATGTTTATTATGTATCATCAAACAATGATGGGGATGGCAGCTACTTTAGAACGTGCCACAGGGCATGCTAAACTAGCAGGTGCTTTACGTGATTATTGTGAGTTCTTTGCTGAGCAAACTGAAATTAAAGGAGCTAAATAACCTCTTTAAATTGTGGGTTAAGGCTTTCGATAAAATCTGCAATTTCTTGCGTTCCTGTTTTCTTTTCAGCTGAGGTGATAAATATTTTAGGTAATTCTTCCCATGTTTTTTGCATTTCAACTTTATAGGAACCAATATTTTTAGCAAGGGCTACTTTTCCTAATTTATCAGTTTTGGTAAATACCATTACAAATGGAAGTCCTTTTTCAGCTAACCATTGCATAAATTCTTGGTCAATCGATTGTGGTTTGTGTCGGCTATCAATTAGTACAAATAAGCACATTAGGTTGCTTCTGTTAAGCAAGTATTCGCTTATCATGTCATGAAACTCTGCACGCATTGACTTGGAAATTTTGGCATATCCAAATCCAGGTAGATCCACCAAATACCATTCTTTATTAATAATGAAATGGTTAATCAATTGTGTTTTTCCTGGTCTTCCTGATGTTTTGGCAAGATGCTTATGGTTTACCATAGCATTTATTAAAGATGATTTTCCAACATTCGACCTTCCAATAAAAGCATATTCTGCCATTTTGGGTGCAGGGCATATTTTGTAATCAGTATTGCTAATTACAAATTCGGCAGTTTTAATTTTCATGATGTCTTAAAATTTATCTTTTAAGAATTTTAGTACAATTCTACTAAATTCTTCAGGGTGTTCCCACATAGCTGCATGACCACATAATGGCATCCAGTGTAGTTCGGAATTAGGTAATAAAGAATGAAATTCATCAGCAACCTTTGGTGGTGTTACCTTATCATGCTCTCCCCATATTAAACAAACTGGCATTGTAAAGTTTGGAATATCTTCAGCCATATTATGTCTAATGGCTGATTTAGCATATCCTAATAATTTAAGAATTGAAATCCTATTGTTTGCAATCTCAAAAACTCTGTCTACTAGCTCATCAGTTGCTACTGCAGGGTCATAAAATACTTCTTCTGTTTTTGTTCTAATGTATCCTTTATCACCTCTTCTTGGAAAAGAATCTCCCATAGCACTTTCATATAGTCCTGAGCTTCCTGTAAGAATCATACTGTCCACCATTTCAGGGTGCTCTTTTGAAAAGATAAGCGCGATATGCCCTCCCATTGAGTTTCCTAATAACACAGCAGAGGAAAGTCCAAGGTGATTCATAAATTCGTATAAATAATCGCTTAATGATTTAACAGAAACTTTTAGGATTCTTCCTTCAAATAGCTTTAAGTCTAAGCCGTAAACTTTATATTCTTCAGAGATAAAGTCAACCATCTCTCCAAAGTTCTCAACTCCTCCCATTAATCCATGTAGCAGAATGATGGGTTGTCCGCCATCTCCTTCCTCCAGCCATTTAAATTTTCCTTCTTCCTTTACCATTTTTAGTGTAAATATTAGTTTGCAAAGAAACGAAAATATTTGTTATAGGCAACTGCTTGTTTAAGTACGGGTGACATGCAAGAAAGTGGGTAAAGTTATCAACAAAGTGGTATAGAGTGGGAAAAAGTGGGATTTATACGTATATTAGCACCCAGATTCAAAGCAATAAAATTGATAAACTTAATAGGAACATACGAATGTAAAGCGGACGCCAAAGGGCGTGTAATGTTTCCTGCTGCCCTAAAAAAACAATTGAAAAATGTGATGGGAGATGGCTTTGTGATTAAAAGATCAGTTTTTAATCAATGTTTAGAGATTCATCCCATGTCAGAATGGGATAAAGTTGTAGGTCAAGTGAGTAAATTGAATCGCTTTGTTAAAAAGAATAATGATTTTATAAGATCGTACATGTCAGGGTTAAAGGTGGTGGATGTTGATGGTGCTGGCCGATTTTTAATTCCTAAAGACTTATATGGTTTTGCTGATTTGCAAAAAGAGCTAGTATTATCATCTTCAGTAAATATGATTGAGATTTGGGATAAAGAAAAGTATGAGGCTTCTGTAGCCGAAACACTAGTAGATTTTGGAACCTTGGCTGAGGATGTGATGGGAAATCAGCCCCAAGATGAATCGGATGGAATATCATAACCCAGTATTATTACACGAATGTATTAAAGGGCTAAACATTAAGCCT
>JBLGCF010000072.1:0-6045 GCA_047617145.1 Thalassomonas sp.
TACACTCGCAATAGGCGGCAAATTTAATTAAATAATCAATACTACAAAACCAAAAACTACTTTCCTAATAGTTTTTTTATTTCACTCAATTTCATCAAAGCTTCTACTGGAGTTAATGTATTGATATCCAATATTTTTATCTCTTCTCGCAACTCTTCTAATATAGGGTCATCTAACTTAAAAAAGCTCAACTGCATATCACTTCCCTCAGTTATAGCTTCAGTATTACTTTCTTTTGTTCTTAAAGATTCTAATTGTTTAAGAATTTTTTCTGCTTTTCTCACAATCTGCTTTGGCATACCTGCCATTTTTGCAACATGTATACCAAAACTATGCTCACTCCCTCCTTCCTTTAATGTTCTGATAAAAATAATATTTTTCCCACTTTCCTTTACAGATACATTGTAATTTTTCACTCTTTTAAACTGCTCCTTCATTTCGTTTAGCTCATGATAATGAGTAGCAAATAATGTTTTTGCTTTTGTAGGATGTTCATGCAAATATTCAGCAATTGCCCAAGCTATTGATACCCCATCATAAGTACTTGTTCCTCTACCTATCTCATCTAATAGTATCAAACTATTTTCTGATAGATTATTCAGAATACTAGCTGTTTCATTCATTTCTACCATAAAGGTGGACTCCCCCATTGATATATTATCAGAAGCTCCTACTCTAGTAAATATCTTGTCTACCAAACCGATTTCTGCTCCCTCTGCAGGAACAAAACTCCCAATTTGAGCCATCAGCACAATAAGAGCAGTCTGCCTTAACAAAGCTGATTTACCCGACATATTAGGCCCGGTAATCATCATAATTTGTTGCCTATCTCTATTTAAAGTTACATCATTGGGGATATAAGTTGTGCCCATTTCCAATTGCTGTTCAATTACTGGGTGCCTACCTTTTGTTATTACTAAATCTGAACTATTATTTACATTGGGTTTGGTATAATTATTCTTTTTTGCAATGGATGAAAATGAAAGCAAACAATCCAATTGCGATACGATAAAAGCATTTAATTGTATCTCTTGAATATGTTCGGCTATACTCTGAACTAATTCAGCAAAAAGACGATTTTCAATTTCTGAAATTCTACCCTCAGCAGTTAAAATTTTGTGTTCGTATTCCTTTAATTCCTCAGTAATATAGCGTTCTGCACTTACTAAAGTTTGTTTTCGAATCCACTCTTCTGGCACTTGATCCTTAAACCGATTCCTTACCTCTAAGTAATAACCAAATACATTATTAAACGATATTTTTAAAGAAGTAATTCCAGTTCGTTCAATCTCACGGGCTAACATTTTATTCAGATACTCTTTTCCAGAATTTTGAATAGATCGCAATTCATCAAGCTCAGCATTCACCCCTTCTTTCATTACATTTCCTTTGTGCAACAACAGTGGAGGGTTGTCACTTAATTCTGATTCAATCCTTTCTTTTATTTTTCCACAAGTATTTATCTTACTCGTTAATTTCTGCAAGTCTTTTCCTGATGCACTACAAATTTCTTGTATAGGTTTCAGGGAAATTAAAGCATCTTTCAGCCTTCCGCATTCTCTTGGATTTATTCTTAAAGTAGCCACTTTTGAAATCAATCGTTCTAAATCTCCAATGCTAGCAATCTCTTCTGAAAGCACTCCTGATAATTTATCATCATCAAGCATCTGCTGTACTATATTATGTCTTTCGCTTATTTGCTTTTCATTTTTCAGTGGCAAGGCCAACCATCTTCTTAACATCCTTGCTCCCATTGCTGATTTTGTATCATCCAATACATCAATCAATGTTTTTGCCCCTTCATTTGGGGAATAAAATAATTCCAAATTTCTGATGGTGAACCTATCCATCCACACATATTTATCTTCTTCAATCCTTGCTATTCCTAAAATATGTTTCGTTTGATGATGATGGGTTTCATTCAAATAATGAAGCGCAACTCCTGCCGCAATAACACCCTCCGTTAAATCGGAAACCCCAAAACCTTTTAAGGATTTTGTGTCGAATTGCTTGTACAATAAATCACTTGTATAGTCAGTTGTAAACGTCCAATCATCCAACATATAAGTATAAAAAGAAGTACCAAAATCTTCTTCAAACCTTCTTCTTTTTGTTTTCTGAAAAATCACTTCAGTAGGGCTCAAACTTTGCAATAACTTATCTACATACTCACCACTTCCTTCTGCAACTAAAAACTCGCCTGTTGAAATATCCAAGAAAGAAACACCAATATTTTTCTTTCCATAAAATACAGAAGCTAAAAAATTATTTCTCTTAGTCTCTAGTGTTAATTCATTATATGAAACTCCTGGAGTAACCAATTCAGTAACGCCTCTTTTCACAATTCCCTTTGCCGCTTTTGGATCTTCCAATTGATCACAAATAGCAACCCTTTCTCCCGCCCTAACCAACTTTGGCAAATAAGTATCTAATGAATGATAAGGAAAACCTGCCAACTCAATTTTTGAATCGCCATTATTTCTTGCCGTAAGTACAATCCCTAAAATTCTAGATGCTTTTATGGCATCCTCCCCAAAAGTTTCATAAAAATCGCCAACCCTGAACAATAACAAAGCGCCCGGATGCTTAGTTTTTATTGCATTATACTGCCCCATTAAGGGAGTAATTTTCTTTTCTTTCTTCTGCTTTACTGCCAAAAATTTATTCTTTAATTTTGCAACAAATATAAGTGATGAGAAAGTTAAAAAACAAAGATTTACAAAGAATAAATATTGAAGAGTTTAAAATTGTAAAAAAAACACCTATCACTATTGTATTGGACAATATAAGAAGCGCCTTAAATGTAGGTTCGGTATTCCGAACTGCTGATGCTTTTTTAATTGAGAACATCATTTTATGTGGAATTACTGCTCAACCGCCCAACAAAGATATCCGTAAAGCAGCCCTTGGAGCAACTGATTCTGTAAATTGGGAATACTCAAAAAATACAATGGATGCGGTAAATGAATTAATTGAAAAGGACTACTATATAGTTGCTATTGAACAAGCCGAAAACTCAACCCTACTTAACGAATTTGAACTACCAAAAAAGCCAATTGCAATTATTATGGGGAATGAAGTGAATGGTGTTGCTCAAGAAGTAGTTGACGCCTGTAATGAAGTAATCGAAATACCCCAATTTGGGACAAAGCATTCCTTAAATATATCCGTAACTACTGGTGTTGTTATCTGGGATTTATGGAAAAAATTGAATGCTTAATTCGCAATCTCAAAATCAACCCTTCTATTAATTTCTGCTAAAGCATTTATATTAACAGCCCCTTCTAATCCATTACTAACATGCGTAACAGTTGACAAAGGCTCTTCCTCCCCTTTAGTGGTTGCATTTAACCTGTCAGGAGAAATATTATAATTAAGCACAATATAATCAATAACTGCATTTGCCCTTTTTAACCCAAGTTTTTTATTAAATTTTGGAGTCCCAATATTATCAGTATGTCCAATAACATTCAAAGCAACATCAGTGTTATTTTTCAGCAATAAAGCCATAGTCGCTATTCTATTCTCGTTAGAACTCTCTACAATAGCACTTCCTGAATTAAAATAAATAGATGGAAAATAAATAAGTCCACCACTATTTACATAAGTTGTATTACTCACATTAATCCCAAACTGATTAACCATAGTTCCTACAGGTGTATTGGACTCTAAATCTTTACTATTTGGCACTCCATCTTTATCATCATCTAATTCAACACCATTCCCATCCACTTGAGACCCCCTATTCGAAAACGGATCAGCATCACGATAGTCAGGAACATTATCCATATCTACATCTAAAGCTCTTCCTGAACCATCAACAGCAACTCCTAAAGGTGTATTTGGGTTTTTGTCAAAGGCATCCGAAACGCCATCATTGTCAGCATCATCTGTAAACCCATCAATTTTCACAAATAAAGTAGAAACATCAACTTTCAATTCATCAATAGGGCTTTCCCATTCTTTAGCATAATCATGATTACCTATTTTATAGGCAACACCTAAAGCTAAGAAGCTAAATCGATCTCTCTTGTTTTGTGTATACATAATAGAAGAATCCCATTTATCTGTTTTTCCGTCCCTAATCGTATAATCTAATAGTAAATTTAACCTAGCATTTAATTTATATTTAGCTTGTAACCCATAAATATATACTGTTTCGGAAGGAGAAGTAAACAATCCTTTTTTCTCTGAAGCATAATTAGTTCCTAAAGAATTCGCTCCCTCATCAGCATAACCAAAACTATAAATATAAGTGTCCGAAATAAGATTTCTTCTGACACTATTGTAAATATTATAACCAAGCCCTAGCTTTGCATCAAATGATAATTTCCCAACTTTTTTAGGGCTGAAAAAATAAGCCATAACATTTGATACATCAATATTAAGCGTTAAATCCGCTTCCTTAAATGACGCCACAAACTTATCGCCATTACCCTCATAATTCTGATAAGGATCGTAACTACTGTAGCCTAAATATTCATTAGATCTTCTTAAACCTGCAAAACTACCACTAAGAAATTCAGCATTTAACGCATAAAATGAGGTGATTTGCTTATAAAAGGACAGTGAAACAGCTGATTTTAACTCATAAAAATTATTTGCTTTTTGACTAGCTGGATAATGATTGTGTTGCCTGATATCACCATCAAATTGTGTGAGTCCAAAACCAAAACCAATAGCCCAGCCTTTCCAAAAAGGAATAATCTCTTTTTCTGGATTATTACTAGATGTAATTTCAGATTTTTTTAACTGAACACTTTGCTTGTTAATTGCATCTGAAATTGCATTATCTTGTGCAAAAATAAAATTAAAACAACATAATAAAACAACAACTAAAAGGGCACTTTTTTTACTCATATTTTTTTTTATAAGGATTGCAAACTTAGTTAATTGTTTTCTTATCTGAAAATTACTAACAACTTATGTGTAAAAAGCTACATATTTTCATCCGTTAAGCTTTAATAATTTTTTACATTTGCAGTAATTATAAATCAAACAAAAACAAAGAAATGGGAATTTCAAAAATCTTTTACATTTTAGTTTTAGCCACTGTAATGAGTGGTTGCGGACTAAACAAAATGGCGAGTAAATACGAAACAGTAAGTTATACTGTAACGCCTACAACTTTACAAGCACATGGTGGCAATGTATCATTAACCTTAGATGCAACTTTTGCTGAAAATTACTTTGCAAAAAAAGCAACTGTTGATTTTACTCCAGTATTAGTATATGCTAATGGCGAAACAGCATTCAAAACCATTACAATTCAAGGAGAAAAAGCTACAGGTGGTGAAGCAACAATTTTTAATGCTACAGGCGGTAATTTTAACTATCAAGATGCAGTTAAATACAATGCAGATATGTTGAACTCTACCTTAGAGTTAAGAGCTACTGCAAAACTAAAAGATAAAGAAAAAGCATTAGGACCTATTACTATTGCTGATGGTGTAATTGCAACTTCAACAAGAGTATTGAACAATGAAGAATTAGCAAGCAATAATCACGGATACGAGCACGAAACTATTTTAGAAGAAACGGCTACTATCTACTTTTTAGTAAACAAAGCAAACATCAGAACAACTGAGAAAAGTGATGCTGATATTAAGAAGTTAAAAGCATTTGTTAAAAACGGATACAAAACACATTCTATTGAAATAAAATCATTTGCTTCTCCTGAAGGAACAATAAACATGAATGATAATGTTTCTGACAACAGAATGAAAAGCACTCTTAGCTATACAAAAAGATTGTTACGTAATTTAAAAGTAGACGGAGCAAGAAATGCTGACTTATATACTGAAACTTCAATTGGTGAAGACTGGGTAGGATTTGAATCTTTAGTACAAGCTTCTGATATAAAAGACAAAAGAAGAATCAACAAAATTGTAAATTCAGTTGAGGATTTAGAGTTAAGAGAGCAACAAATCAGAGACTTATCTGAAATTTATGATGCACTTGAAAATGATGTTTTACCTCAGTTAAGAAAAGCAATTATTGTAATTCGTTCATTCGAACCAAAAAGAACTGATGAAGAAATTGCAA
>JBLGCF010000073.1:0-5970 GCA_047617145.1 Thalassomonas sp.
CAAATTGCGGAATGGCAAGAGTTTTTGCTTACTTGATGGAAGATAATGTTGAAATGACTGATAAAGCAATTTTTGCTGACACTTCAGATTGTATTAAAAATGCATTGATTAAATCACATTCAATTAACAACAGTAAAAAAAATATATCCAAGACTGCTTTTGAAATTGCACTAAAACAATTAGTTTAAATAAAATACTATGGAAACAGAATTCTTACTTACAGAAATACTAGGAAATACAATACAAGATTATAGTTGGTTTTTCGGAGCCGTTATATTAGGATTTATTTTCAAAAGATTAATTTCAAAATATCTAAGTCATTTATTGTTTAAAGTATTAGGTAAAAAAGGCGGAGAAGTTGGAGTTGAAAAATTTGATGCTTTACTTACTAAACCTATCGGCTTTTCCATCATGCTTTCTGTCATATACTTAGGCAGTACACACATACATTATCCTGCTATATGGAATTTAGATCCAGAGAATGAATTAGGATTAAAGATGCTTATCAACAAAGGATTTTCATTAATTTATATTTATTCTATTTTCAGAATATTCCTAAGACTTATCGATTATATAGGATTAATATTATTAAAAAGGGCAGATGAGACTGCAAGCAAAATGGATGATCAGCTAATACCATTTGTTCTGGAAATCATTAAATTTGTTGTTTATGTTTTTGCTATTTTCATCATCTTAGGTAGTGTCTTGGGAGTAAATATTATTGCCCTCACTACCGGTCTTGGTATTGGAGGTCTTGCCCTAGCTATGGCTTCCAAAGAAAGTTTAGAAAACCTTTTAGGTTCTTTCACTATCTTCCTGGACCAACCTTTTACTGTTGGTGACATTGTAACTGTTGGTGCTGTAACGGGTGCGGTTGAAAAAGTAGGCTTTAGGAGTACTCGCATTAGAACTTTTGATAAAAGTTTAGTGACTGTGCCAAATAAAAAAATGATTGATGCAGAGTTGGATAATTTAGGAATGCGACCTGTAAGAAGAGTAAAATTCAATATTGGGTTAACTTATGAAACTGCTCCAGAACAAATAAAAGCAATTGTTACTGATATTCAAGAAATGATTAATCAGCATGAGAAAACAAATCAAGATGGTAGAGTTCGTTTTCAAGAATTTGGATCAAGTTCATTAGATATTATGGTAGTGTACTTTGTAGACAGCCCGAAATGGGAGGATTTAATAAATGTTAAAGAAGACGTAAACTACAAAATAATGGAAATTGTAAAGAAACACAATAGTGATTTTGCTTTCCCAAGTACAACAGTATATTTACAAAAATAACTTTAAAAGAAACAACTAACAAAAATTTATGATTATTACACTTATGATTATTGTATTCGTTTTAGGATACATGGCAATTGCTTTAGAACACCCAATTAAAGTTGACAAAGCAGCTTCAGCACTTATTATTGGAGGATTAGGATGGGCACTTTATGCTTTTTCTGGAGTTGATGCACATCACATGAATGAACATTTATCACACCATTTAGTAGATATTGCAGAGATTTTGTTCTTCCTTTTAGGGGCAATGACTATTGTAGAATTAATTGATGCACATGAAGGATTTTCAATTATTACTGATAAAATTACAACTAACAAAAGGGTGGCTTTAATGTGGATTTTAAGTATTATAACTTTCTTCTTTTCTGCTGCTTTAGATAACTTAACAACAGCAATTGTTATGTCAGCATTACTAACCAAACTAATTAAGGACAGAGAAGACCTTTGGATGTTTGCTGGAATGGTAATCCTATCAGCTAATGCAGGTGGAGCCTGGTCGCCAATAGGTGATATAACTACTATTATGCTTTGGATTGGTGGGCAAGTAACAGCTGCTAATATCATTACATCAGTATTTTTACCTTCAGTAGTTTGTGCAATTGTTCCTTTAATTTATTTAACTTTCAGACTAAAAGGAGATATTACTCGTCCTGTTAATGTTGAAAGTAAAGAACATTATACCGACCCAACCACTCCATTCGAAAGAAACTTAATATTTTATATGGGAGTAGCAGGGCTACTATTTGTTCCAGTTTTTAAAACGGTTACTCACTTACCTCCTTATGTTGGGATATTATTGTCCTTAGGAGTACTTTGGTTAGTTACTGAAATATTACATAGAAGTAAGAATCATGAACAAAAATCAGCATTATCTGTCATTGGAGTACTTAAAAAAATAGATGTCCCAACTATCTTTTTCTTCTTAGGAATTTTATTGGCAGTTGCCGCATTACAATCTGCAGGGCAATTGGATATTGTAGCCAACTATTTAAACGAAACTTTTAACGGACAATCTACTGAAGGAATTTACATCATCAATATGATAATTGGTTTACTTTCATCAATAGTTGACAATGTACCTTTAGTAGCAGGAGCCATGGGAATGTATCCAGTTGCGGAAACTGGATTATATGCAACTGATGGAATGTTCTGGGAGTTTTTAGCGTATTGTGCAGGTACAGGAGGTTCTGTTTTAATTATCGGTTCAGCTGCTGGAGTTGCAGTTATGGGAATTCTTAAAATTGATTTCATCTGGTATGTAAAAAATATTTCTTTATTGGCACTTATGGGTTATTTAGCTGGTGCAGCAACTTATATCTTTTTACAATAAATATTAATTTTAGCGTTTATATATTATGAATTCAATCCTGCTACAAATCCCAATCACTACTGACAGCCTAGGCGCACCAGTAATTACCGAAAAAACATTGTCTGTTATTGACTTAATTACCTCAGGTGGTGTTGGAGGAAATTTAGTAATGGGAGCATTAGGAATCCTATCTATTTTTGCAATTTATATTTTGATTGAACGCTTTTCTGCCATTAAAAAAGCAAGCAAGGAAGATGAGAATTTCCTAAAAAGCATTCAAAATTTTGTTGAAGCAAAGGATATTGAAGCAGCAAAAACATTATGCAGAAATACCGACAGTGCTATTTCAAGAATGATTGAAAAAGGAGTGAATCGTATCAACAAACCTATGACGGATATTTCAGCTGCTATTGAAAACCAAGGGAAGTTAGAGGTTTTCAAAATGGAAAATAACTTAGCCAACTTAGCAACTATTTCAGGTGCTGCACCAATGATTGGTTTCTTGGGAACTGTAATTGGTATGATTGTTGCTTTTCATGAAATGGCAAGTGCTGGAGGAAATATTGATGTGGAGATGCTAAGCAAGGGAATATACACTGCCATGACAACCACAGTAGCTGGTTTAATTGTGGGGATTATTGCCTTTATTGCATACAACTATTTAGTATCCAAAGTGGACAAAGTAGTATTTATGTTAGAAGCTAAAACAACTGAGTTCTTGGATCTTTTACACCATAACGAATAATGGGATTAAGAGGTAGAAATAAGGTAACACCCAATTTCAATATGTCGTCTATGACGGATATTGTTTTCTTGTTACTTATCTTCTTTATGCTTACTTCTACCCTGGTAAGCCCTAATGCTTTAAAGTTACTTTTACCAAGCAGCAAGGCAAAAACATTGGAGAAACAAACCATTTCAATTTCCATAACCAAAGATATTGATTTTTACATTAATGAAAATAAAGTAACGGCTGCAAGCATGGAGCAGGAACTAAAGTTACTCATTAACAATGAGCAGGAACCTGCAATAATCCTACATACGGACAAAACAGTTGCTATTGAACATGTAGTGAAAGTGATGGACATTGCCTACCGCAACAAATACAAAATAGTACTAGCAACAACCCCTAACTAAGATGACAGCTGCTGAAAAGAAGAGCAAACGAAAAGGAATTATCGGAACAGTTCTGTTTCATGCCTTACTATTAGTTGCTTTTCTTTTTATGGGATTAAAATATCAAGACCCACCTCCTGCTGAAGAAGGAATAAGCATTAATTTTGGCTATATGGATGAAGGATTAGGAGAATTAGAGCCTGAAGATACTGAGGAAGTAACCGAAATAGTTGAGGAAGAAATTATTGAACAGCAGATTGAGAGTAAAGAAGAAATTGTTACTCAATCCACAGTAGAAACACCAACAGTAGAAAAAACTGAAAAGAAAGAAAAAGTAGTGAAAAAAGAAGAGCCCAAGGAAGAGGTAATTGAAGAAAAGAAACCTGAAGTAAATAAAAAAGCGCTTTACCCTGGAAAGAAGGAAACTAAAACCACATCAGAGGGTGATAATAATGGGGATGGTAATCAAGGTGCAATTGATGGCGACCCCAATGCTGATGTATATGAAGGAGGAGGGGTTGGAGAAAACGGAACTGCTTATCAACTAGGAGGTAGAAATGTTGCTTTTAAAGCCAAACCAATTTACAATACTCAAGTAGAAGGAAAAGTTGTAGTAATGATAACAGTTGACCGACTAGGAAATGTAATTAATGCTATTCCTGGCGCAAAAGGTTCAACTACTTTAAACAAACAATTATTGCAAAGGGCAAAAGCTGCAGCACTAAAAACTAAGTTCGACCCCAAACAAACTGCTCCAACTAATCAGCAAGGTAAAATCATCTACCACTTCCAGTTAAACTAATGCCTTATCAGAAAACACTTGACTATTTATTTGGTCGGCTACCCATTTACCAAAGGACAGGTGCGGCAGCCTACAAAGCTGATATTGGTAACATAGTAGCTGCTTCAAAATACTTAGGAAATCCGCACACCCAATTTAAAAGCGTCCACATTGCAGGGACAAATGGGAAAGGCTCTACTGCTCATATGCTATCTTCTATACTACAAGAATCAGGATACAAAGTCGGGTTATATACTTCCCCCCACCTTAAAGATTTTAGAGAAAGAATAAGGATAAATGGAAAAATGATTGCTGAACAAGAGGTGGTAGACTTTGTAAAAGAAAGTAAAGCTATTTTTGAGGAAATGGAACTTTCCTTTTTTGAATTCACAGTAGCCATGGCTTTTGATTATTTTGCCAATCAGCAAGTTGATATCGCTATTATTGAAACAGGTTTAGGCGGAAGGTTGGACAGCACTAACATTCTCAATCCTGAACTTACTATCATTACAAACATTGGCCTTGACCACACCAATCTACTCGGGAATACACTTGAAAAAATTGCAGTCGAAAAAGGAGGAATCATAAAAGAGAATACGCCTATAATTATTGGAAGAAAACAAAAAGAAACAAACACTATTTTTCAAAATATTGCGAAAGAAAAAAATGCACATTTAATGTATTCCGAACCTCAACAGAACTATGCAACTGATTTAAAAGGAAAATATCAAAAGGAGAATCTCAATACTACAATAACAGCCATAGAACAATTGCAGGAACAAGGTTGGGCAATAAATAGCAGCAATATTGAACAAGGATTATTAAAAATAGTAGCCAACACTCAACTATTAGGAAGGTGGCAAACCCTTAGTAAAATCCCACATATTATTTGCGACACTGGACACAATGAGGATGGTATAAAGCAAATCAGTAAACAATTAAAAAACACAAAATTCGAGCAACTCCACTTTGTGTTTGGCACAGTTAACGACAAAAATTTAGACAGTATTCTTTCGCATCTGCCCAAAAATGCAAGTTATTATTTTTGCCAAGCTAACATCCCCAGAGCAATGGACGCAAAGGAACTGCAGCAGAAATCAGCAAAATACGAACTAAAAGGAAATGTATTTACTATTGTAAAACAAGCACTTAGCAAAGCCAAAGAGAATGCCAATGCATCCGATTTAATCTTTGTGGGAGGAAGTACATTTGTAGTAGCAGAAGCCCTTTAAATAAATTTAAAAAAACTTGCTTGTAATAAGAAATGGTATATATTTGCAATCCAATTTAAGGGCGATTAACTCAGTTGGTTCAGAGTGCCTCCTTTACACGGAGGAAGTCGGGGGTTCGAGTCCCTCATTGCCCACTAAAAATAAACCCACTCAAATGAGTGGGTTTTTATTTATTCAAAAATTATCTTCTTTTCTACTGTTCCATCATCATAGATGTAAAATAAAAGTTTGTTCATAGT
>JBLGCF010000074.1:0-5888 GCA_047617145.1 Thalassomonas sp.
AAATGCACGGAAAAACACATAAAGAAATAGAGACAATTCGTCCCTTGAAAAATGGAGTGATTGCTGATTTTCAATCTTCAGAACAAATGATTATTGGGTTTATTAATATGATTCAAAGGAAAAGATCAATCTTCTCTCCTTCTTTAAAAATGGTTATCTGTATCCCTTCAGGAGTAACTGAAGTGGAGAAAAGAGCTGTAGTTGATTCAGCAGAACATGCAGGAGCAAAAGATGTTTGGCTAATACACGAGCCTATGGCAGCTGCTATCGGTATTGGAATTGATGTGCTTGAACCAAAAGGAAATATGGTAATTGATATTGGCGGAGGGACTACTGAAATTGCTGTTATTTCATTAGGAGGAATTGTTTGTGATAAATCCATAAGAGTTGCAGGAGATGAATTTACTAACAACATTCAAACCTATATGAAAACTAGGCATAATATTGCAGTTGGTGATATTATGGCTGAGCAAATAAAAATAAATGTTGGATCGGCACTTACCGAACTTGAAGAACCACCTGCAAACTATGCTGTACATGGTAGAGATTTAATGAGTGGAATACCAAAAGAAGTAATTGTAACTTATAAAGAGATTGCAGGAGCGCTTAACAATTCAATCGAGCAAATTGAAGAGGCGGTAATGAGTGCCCTTTTCAATACTCCACCAGCACTGTCGGCCGATATTTACAATGAAGGATTGTACTTAACAGGAGGAGGGTCAATGCTAAGAGGCTTGGACAAAAGAATTGCAAGAAAAACAAAACTACCTGTATATGTTGCTGAAGATCCTTTAAGGGCAGTAGCTAGGGGAACTGGAATTGCACTGAAAAATACGGAGAGCTATACTTTCTTAATTCAATAGCTGATAAGAGAAAATGTATAACCTATTACGGTTTATTAAGATAAATCAATTTCTATTACTTTTCATTTTAATAGAAGGATTTTCTGTCTTTTTATTACTGCAAAATAATAGCTATCAAGCCAATAGAGCCATTAAGTTCAGCACCCAATACACTAGCTTTATTCATAGTTATACAGCTTCATTTTCTGATTATGTATCCTTAAAAGAAACCAATAATTATTTAATTGAGGAGAATGCCAAACTGCTTACTTTATTAAAAAATGAAACTTCATTTGTTGATTCTACACTTATCCGCAACAAGAAGTACCATTACTATCCTGCCAAAATAATTAACAATTCTGTTAGGAAACGAAACAACTTTATTACGATAAACAAAGGACGCAAACACGGAATTAAAGAAGGGATGGGTGTTATTACTAAGCAAGGAGTAATTGGGGTAGTCCATTCTGTAAGTACGCATTATGCAATTGCTATTTCATTATTACACAGAAAATCAGCCATAGGTATTCAGCTAAAAAAGAATAAGCATAATGGAATCCTACAATGGAAAGGTTTTGACTATAAATCGGCTACTATTTCTGATTTCCCCAACCACATTCCTGTTATTATTGGCGATACCATAACAACCAACAGTCATAGTGTTATCTTCCCTGAAGGAGTGAATATTGGTATTGTAAAAAACATAAAAAGGAATAAAGATGATGGGTTTTTTAATGTTAGTGTTAGCCTTTTTGAGGACTTCAATCAACTTAACTATGTTTACATAATTCATTCTGATGAAGCTGCCGAACAGTTGAATCTAGAACAAGAAATAAAAGAAGATGAATAAACATTTTACAAAATATTTAGGGCTCCTACCTTTCTATGTACTCCTACAAGTATTAGTGCTAAATGAAGTGCTTTTTTCTGCTTACATCAATCCATTTTTATATGTATTACTCATTATTAGTTTACCTTTAAAAACTCCAAAATGGTTTTTACTAGTCTATGCCTTTTTACTCGGATTTTCAATTGATATTTTTTCAGGAAGCTTAGGATTTCATTCTACAGCAACTGTACTTATAGCCTTTGTAAAACCCTTCATCAGCAAGATAACTATCCCCCATAATATACTTGGAGATTCAGATGAAATCACACTGAAAAAAGTAGGTCCAAAATCATTCATTACCTTTTCCTTATTTTTAATTCTGATACATAATAGTTGCCTATTTATGACTGAACACCTGAGCATTAATCTTGCTCTTTTCGGAAAAGTTTTGGCAAGTTCAGTTGCTACGCTTATCATTGTACTCATTACCCAATTATTTAAGCAAGATAAATAATGAGACAGCATAAAAACAGATATAAAATTGTTGTTGGTATATTTCTGTTAGTTGCAATTATATTCATTACCAAGCTATTCTACATCCAGGTTCTAAATGATAATTATAAATTTTCAGCTAACAATAATGTGTTGCGTTATGATGTTCAGCAAGCAGTTAGAGGTTTAATATACGACAGGGATAGCAACCTAATTGTAGCCAATGTTCCTGCTTATGACTTAATGATAGTCCCCCGAGAACTGAAAGGCAAGACAATCGATACCTTGGCTTTTTGCAATCTTACTTCAATTACTAAACAAGAATTTATCAGCAAATACAAAAAGGCTGCTGAATATTCAGGCTATAAGGAAAGTGTATTTATAAAGCATATGAGTTTAGCAAGCTCCAGCACCTTGTCCGAAAAACTATTCCAGTTTCCAGGATTTTACCTGAGGAAGCTTACTATGAGGAATTACCCCTCCAATATTGCTACTCATTTAGTAGGGTATCTGGGAGAAGTAAATTTGCGACAAACTAAGGAAGACCCCTACTATACCAAAGGAGATTTGACAGGAGTAAGTGGTGTGGAAGCAGCCTATGAAAAACAGCTGAGAGGCACGAAAGGAATGGCTATAAAATTGGTTGATGTTCATAACCGTGACCAAGGGAAATTCCAAGAAGGAAAGTTTGATACTTTGCCAATTTCAGGAAATACCTTAACATCAACCATTGATATTGAACTGCAAGAATATGGTGAGCAGCTTATGGAAAATAAAATTGGTGCCATTGTAGCTATTGAGCCTTCATCAGGAGAAATTCTAGCCTTAGTTTCAGCACCAACTTATAATCCTAATTTATTGATTGGACGAAAGCGATCAGAAAATTACAAGATTATTGCTGAAGACGAAAACAAACCCTTATTCAATAGAGCTCTACAGGGAACTTATCCTCCAGGATCTACCTTCAAATTAATAAACGGACTCATAGCCCTGCAAGAGGGAGGGATCAGAAAGAGCACTTCCTTTTCCTGCAATGGAGATGATGGGTATAATTACGGAAAGGATAAGCATGTAGGTTGCCACCCACATCAAAATCCGCTAAACTTAATTAAGGGAATTGAAATTTCCTGCAATGCCTATTTTTGCAGTGCTTACGAAAAATATTTTAGCCGATTCAACTCTACAATTGAGGCTTATGACAATTGGTATAGCCATGTTTCCAGCTTTGGAATTGGGAATTTTATGAATAATGATTTTATTACTGGGAGTCCGGGTAAATTACCAAAATCATCTTATTTCAACACCCTTTATAGGGGGAGTTGGAATGCAAACACCATCATCTCTATGGCAATTGGGCAAGGAGAGTTACTCCTCACCCCAATACAAATGGCAAACATGACAGCCATACTTGCTAATAGAGGATTTTATTACACTCCCCATATCATTAAAAATATTTCAGGAGTGGACGGAATAGACAGCAACTTTACTATTAAGAAATATTGCAGCATTGACGAAAAATACTTTACGCCTATAATTGAGGGAATGCAAAATGTAATTGAAGGTAAAAAAGGAACTGCACAAAATTGTAAAATTGCTGATTATGAGATTTGTGGGAAAACAGGGACGGCACAAAACCCGCATGGGGAAGACCATTCTATTTTTATTGCCTTTGCACCTAAAGAAAATCCTACAATTGCAATAGCTGTATATATTGAAAATGGAGGATTTGGATCTACTTGGGCTGCTCCAATCGCATCCTTAATGATAGAAAAGTATTTAAAAAGAGCCATCACAAACAAAGCACAAGAAGCCTTTATCTTAAATGGAAATTTAATAGAAAAAGAATGAGAGCTGCAAAAAATATTTTTGCCAATATTGATAAAGTAAGCATCTTACTTTATGGAATACTTATGGTTTTTGGGTGGATAAATATTTATGCCTCACAGTACAATGAGGATACAGCAATGGCACTTGATTTTAGCAGCCGATACGGCAAGCAACTCCTTTTTATTGTTATTGCTTCCTTTGTTGCTTTTTTAACGCTAATCATTGATTGGAAATTTTACTATTCCCTTTCCTACCTCTTTTATATTGCTATTATTTTACTTTTAATTGGCGTACTCTTTAAGGGAGCAATTACAGGTGGAGCCACTTCTTGGTACGAGTTTGGGAGTTTCAAATTTCAACCCTCAGAGTTTGCAAAATTTACCACTGCACTTGCACTTGCTAAATACTATAACAGTCTACATGTTAAGCGTATTTCCTTAGAGGATAAACTCAAAACATATGCGATTATTATTCTTCCTTTTCTGCTTATTATTTTACAGAATGACTTAGGTACAGCTTTGGTTTATGCTGCTTTTGTATTGGTTTTATATCGTGAAGGGTTATCAGGAAACATCTTAATATTTGGCCTAATAATTGCCATACTATTTGTGCTTACTTTAGTAGTTGAAAAAACCACACTCCTTAGTGTCATTTCTGCTCTTGCAGTACTTATCTTTTTATTTTCCAGAAGAAAAAAGAAAGAAATCTTACTCATTTTAGGAGTACTCATTACTTGTACCTCATTCATTTTTAGTGTTAATTACATCTTTAATGATGTATTGGCCCCTCATCACAGAAAAAGAATAAATATTTTATTAGGTAAAGAATTTGACCCACATGGGGCTGGCTATAACTTAATCCAATCAAAGATTGCAATTGGTAGTGGCGGGTTTAGTGGAAAAGGGTTTTTAAACGGAACTCAAACCCGATTTGATTTTGTGCCTGAACAAAGCACGGATTTTATTTTCTGCACTATTGGAGAAGAGTGGGGTTTTCTAGGTAGTTTTTTCTTTATGGCTTTATTTGTTGGCCTACTATTAAGGGTCCTCTTTTTAGCAGAACGCCAAAGGTCAAACTTTAGCCGAATTTACGGCTATAGTGTTGCAACTATCCTTTTTATGCACCTAGTCATTAATATTGGTATGACTATTGGTCTATTGCCTGTAATTGGTATCCCCTTGCCTTTTATTAGCTATGGAGGGTCTTCCTTAATTGGGTTTACTATCCTACTCTTTATTTTTCTAAATTTAGATTCTTATCGTTTACAGATTTTGAGATAAAAAAATGCCCAGCTTTACAGCTGAGCATTTTTTTTATTTTTAAAACTAACTAGTTAAAATCTGAACGATTATCTTTTACATCAGCTTCAGTGTTTAACACTTTGTAAGCCGCTCCATTGGCATAACCAGCAGCTCCTTTTTGAACTTCTTGTTTTTGTTTTGAGAAATCACCAGTAGTTTTTGCATCATCCTTAGCAGTAACCTCAATTACATAAACAGCTCTTACTCCTGGAATAGGATTAGAGATAGTACCTACAGCAGTTCCAAAAATAGAACCAACTAATTCAGGCTCGTAACCAATGCCTTGTAAGTTTAAGTTTGCCATATTAGCTCTCTGTGCACTTACAACTGTTTGCCCATTATTAGTTGCAATAGTTGCTAAGTCAGCACCTGTAATAGAAACAGTAATATGAGCAGTTTTCTTTTCTTTTACTACTAAAGCAGAAATTTGTTCTTTTATATCTTCTAAAGGAACATTACCTTTAACATGCTCTTTTGTTAAGTAAGCAACAACATAAGAGTTTTCAAATTGGAATACTTCAGAAACAGTTTCTTCATCTGTAGTATTCATCCATCTTACCATTTCTCTTGAGTTTGGCAAGCCAACAATGCTTTGCT
>JBLGCF010000075.1:0-5770 GCA_047617145.1 Thalassomonas sp.
TTTCTTGGCTTAAAAAATGGGACAAGGTACTTTCTTGGGATTTTACTAAGCCAAAAGTAAGCTGGTTTGAAGGAGGTAAATTAAATATTACAGAAAATTGCTTAGATAGACATTTAGAAAACAAAGGAAATCAAACAGCTATAAAGTGGATTGCTAATAATCCTGATGAACAAAGTAGAGGTTTGTCTTACAAAGAATTGCATACTGAAGTGTGTAAATTTTCGAATGTGCTAAAAAATAATGGTGCAAAAAAAGGAGATAGAATTTGCTTGTATATGCCTATGGTGCCTGAATTGGCTATTGCTGTTTTAGCTTGTGCTAGAATTGGAGCTATACACTCAGTTGTCTTTGCTGGTTTTTCAGCAAAATCATTATCTGATAGAATTAATGATGCCGATTGCACAATCTTAATTACTGCTGATGGCGGATTTAGAGGTGAAAAAATTACGCCCCTAAAAGACATTTCGGATGAAGCAATGGAATCTACTTCATCAATAGAAAAATGCATTGTATTGAAGCGTACAAAAAGCAAGATATCTATGCAAAACGGAAGAGATATTTGGTGGCACAACGAAATGCAAAAAGCAAACTCTAATTTTACTGCCGAAATTATGGATTCAGAAGACCCGCTTTTTATTTTATACACCTCTGGTTCTACAGGGAAGCCAAAAGGAATCCAACACTCAACTGCTGGTTATATGGTATATACCGAATATAGTTTCCTAAATGTTTTCCAATATAAAGAAGGAGATATTTATTGGTGCACAGCCGATATCGGTTGGATAACTGGACACTCTTACATTGTATATGGCCCACTTTTAGCTGGAGCAACAACAATGATGTTTGAAGGGGTTCCTACTTACCCAGATGCAGGACGATTTTGGAAAATTGTAGAAGAACAGAAAGTAAATATCTTTTACACAGCCCCAACTGCCATTCGTGCTTTAGAAGCCAAAGGAATGGAATTTGTAACTCCTTATGACTTATCATCACTTAAAGTATTAGGCACAGTTGGCGAACCCATAAATGAAGATGCTTGGCATTGGTACGATAAAGAAATCGGGAAAGGGAATTGCCCAATAGTAGATACTTGGTGGCAAACAGAAACAGGAGGGATTATGATTTCAAATTTAGCAGGAATTACTCCAGCCAATCCTACTTTTGCAACCTTTCCTTTACCTGGGATACAGCCTTGCTTAGTAGATGAAAAAGGGAAGGAATTAGATGGGGATAATGTAGCGGGGAGGCTGTGTATAAAACACCCTTGGCCCTCAATGGCGCGCACCATTTATGGTGATCATCAAAGATTTAAAAGCACTTATTTTGCAGCTTTTGAAAATAAGTATTTTACAGGAGATGGTGCTTTGCGTGACGAAAACGGAATGTACCGAATCACAGGTAGAGTAGATGATGTAATTATTGTTTCGGGACATAACCTAGGAACTGCCGAAATTGAAAGCGCAATGGATGAACATGCTAATGTTTGCGAAACTGCTATTGTTGGCTACCCTCACCCCATCAAAGGAAATGGTATTTATGCTTATGTAATTTGTCATAATCAACCAAAAGATAAAGATACACTAAGAAAAGAGATAAATGACTTAGTAACTAAAGAGGTAGGAGCTATTGCAAAAGCAGATAAAATTCAATTTGTAAGCGGCCTACCAAAAACGCGTTCAGGAAAAATAATGAGGCGTATATTACGGAAAATTGCAGCAGGTGAAAGTGATAATTTAGGAGATACCAGCACACTTTTGGACCCTGAAGTTGTTGATAAAATCAAAATGGCAATACAATAAATCCTATCTAAATTTGTTTTGTATTTTTACACTTTTAAAATCTAATTAATGTCAGATAGTTTAATCATCATTCCAACTTATAATGAGAAGGAAAATATTGAAAAGATAATTCGAAAAGTTTTTTCTTTAGAAAAGTCATTTCATGTTCTTATTGTTGATGATGGATCTCCTGATGGGACAGCTACAATTGTCAAAAAAATACAATCCAAATTTCCAAATCAATTACACATTGAAGAACGCACAGGGAAGTTAGGACTTGGTACAGCTTATATTCATGGCTTCAAATGGGCACTTCAAAAAGACTACCAATTTATTTTTGAAATGGATGCTGATTTCTCGCATGATCCAAATGACTTAATCAAGCTATATAATACAAATACACTAGAAAGAGGAGAAGTTGCAATTGGCTCACGCTATGTAAGGGGGGTGAATATTGTGAATTGGCCTATGTCTCGTTTACTCATGTCCTTTTTTGCATCAAAATATGTGAAATTTATTACAGGTATGCCCATTCATGATTCTACTGCTGGCTTTAAATGTTACAAAAGAGAAGTTTTAGAAACCATCAATTTTGATAAAATTCAGTTTGTGGGTTATGCTTTCCAGATTGAGATGAAATTCAAGGCTTGGAAATATGGATTTAATGTAGTAGAAGTTCCTGTAGTTTTTACTGACAGAACTGAAGGAGAGTCAAAAATGAGTGGAGGTATATTTATGGAAGCTGTAATAGGGGTAATCCAAATGAAACTCAAAAGTTTTTTTAGAAACTGGAAAAGATAAACAATGCTAACACTTATTAAAAACGCACAACTTGTAAATGAAGGAAGGATTTACAAAGCAGATGTATTGATTGAAAATAAGACCATCAAACAAATTGATGCGAAAATCAATATTGAGGTCGACCAAATTATTGATGCGGAAGGGTTGCATTTAATTCCTGGCGTAATTGATGATCAAGTACATTTCAGAGAACCAGGACTTACACACAAAGCAAATATTTATACTGAAAGCAAAGCGGCAGTTGCTGGAGGAATTACTTCCTTTATGGAAATGCCAAACACGAGTCCTCAAGCTTTAACACAAGAATTATTAGAAGAAAAATACAAAATTGCAGCAGAAACTTCAATTGCTAATTACAGCTTTTTTATGGGTGCCAGTAATGATAATTTGGAGGAAGTACTTAAAACTGACCCAAAAACGGTTGGGGCAATTAAAATTTTTATGGGCTCTTCAACAGGAAATATGTTGGTGGATAACAAAAGTGTTTTGGAAGAAATTTTTTCAAAATCGCCAATACTGATTGCTGTGCATTGTGAGGATGAACAAACGATACAAGAAAATACAATTGCCGCAAAAAAGGAGTTTGGAGAAGAAGTGCCCATTAGCGAACATCCAAATATCAGAAGTGCTGAGGCCTGCTACAAGTCCTCATCAATGGCAGTAGAATTGGCAAAAAAACACAACACAAGGCTTCATGTTTTTCATCTTTCTACCGAAAAAGAAATTGAACTTTTTGACAATACTTTACCCTTGGCTGAGAAACGTATTACTACTGAGGTTTGTATCCATCACCTTTGGTTTGATGAAAGCAAATATGCTGAAAAAGGAACCCTTATAAAATGGAATCCTGCTGTAAAAAAAGCAAGTGATAAAAAGGCATTGTTCCAAGCTTTACTAGATGATAAATTGGATGTAATTGCAACCGATCATGCCCCTCATACTTTGGAAGAAAAAAGCAATACTTATTTTAATGCTCCATCAGGAGGGCCGCTTGTACAACATGCTTTGCCTGCAATGCTAGCTTTTGTTAAGCAAGAAGAAATAAGTCTTGAAAAAGTAGTAGAAAAGATGTGTCATAATCCTGCTATTTGTTTTCAAGTAGAAAATAGGGGCTTTATACGTGAAGGTTATTTTGCGGATTTGGTTTTGGTGGATTTGGACAAACCTTGGGAAGTGAACAAAGACAATATTTTATATAAATGTGGTTGGTCACCTTTTGAAGGCGAAACATTTAATGCACAAATTACACATACTTTTGTGAACGGACATATTGCTTATGAGTATGGTAGCTTTGATGAAACCAGAAGAGGAATGCGCCTAACTTTTGACAGATAGAAACTAAAAAAGGCACCCAAATGGATGCCTTTTTTTTAATTTCTTAGAATAAGAATTCTTATTCGTGAGAGTGTCCTTCAGCTCCATGATCATGAGCTTCTTCAGCAGCAGCAGCATCTCCATGACAAGAACCATCACAAGTAGCATCACCACAACAACAAGCAGCAGCTTCTTTAGGTGCACAACAAGAATGATCTGCTAAACAAGCACCACCTTCAACCTGGCAACCAACAGCTTCAGCTACTTCTTCAACAACAACATCAGTTGCTACTTCTTCAACAGCAACATCAGTAGTTACTCCTTCAGTAGTTGACGCACCACCACAAGCAGCAAATACAGAAAGTGATCCTGCAACTAATAAATACATTAACTTTTTCATCTTAAATATTTGTTTGATTAATAATGAAGCAAATATACATTTTTTGCTTGCTTAAAAGCTATCTTTGTATAATGAAAATTTTGCTTTCCATATTAAGTGTTTTTTTACTGGCTTGCACGAGTCCAAAAACAGAAATACCTACTGATATTTTATCGGAAACAACTTTTACCAATATCCTAAAAGAAGTACATTTGGCAGAAGCCACTTTTGAATTACATAAAACAAAAGGAATGGAAAATGCAAAAAATGAACTTGCACATAATTACAGCACTATCTATAAAACTCATGAAATAACAGGAGATGATTTTGATAAAACGCTTGACTATTACGCACAGCATCCTGAGCAATTAGAAAAAATTTATACTAGTGTTTTAGAAGAGTTATCTAAGGAAAGAACTACTTTAAATCAGAAATAAACCAAGCACAATACTTTTTTATGGTTTGCTGAATTGGAGTAAATTGAAAGTCAATTGCTTGTTCAATTTTTGTAGTTGAATACTCACTATTTGTCATAGCGCTATTAGCTGTTTCCTTAGTAAGCAAAGGTTTCCCGCCTGTAATAATTGTTCTAAGCATTTCAATACGCCAAGCAATTTCTTTTAAGAAAGGAGTTACTTTTATAGTAGCATGAGGTTTTTCAAATCCATCAGCAATGCTGTTAAAGCAATCACGGTATTTTAGGTTAGCTCCATTCACAATGAAGCGTTCATTCTTTACTTCTGAAAAAAGCAAGGTAATTAAGGAATTTGCTACATCAACCACATCAACATATCCAGTGCTTCCGGTAGTATAAAATTTAAGCCCCTTATACAGTTTCTGGAAAATTTGAGAACTGCCTTTTGTCCAATCGCCAGGGCCTAAAATAACAGAAGGATTTACCATAACAACATCCAAACCTTCTTGGCTTGCTCGCCATACTTCTTGCTCAGCATAATATTTACTTAAAGAATAATTATTCTCTTTTTTGGAGGGTCTAAAATTACAACTTTCGTCAACAATTCCCTTAGTTGAATGCCGACCCAAAGCCGCAATGGAACTAACAAAACCTACTTTTTTAACACCACTACACAGTGCAACATTCATCACATTGGCCGTTCCCTCAACATTCACTTTCATTAGCAATTCAGCATCTTTAGGGCCAAAAGAAACAACAGCTGCAGCATGCAAAACATAGTCGCAATTCGCCATTGCCAAATCTAAAGATGGGATATCATTTACATCCCCATCCAGCCAAGAAATTGCTGCAAATAAATCAGAAGCATTATAATGGGAAAAAACATTTTCGCAAACCTCAAGAGAGGAATATGAGCGTTTCAAAGCTACAAAAGTTCTTCCTTGTTGCGCTAATTTCAATAAAATATGTGACCCAACAAGGCCAGTTCCTCCAGTAACAAATATCATAAGGCAAAGATACATTTAGTTGCTAGTTTGTAGTTATTAGTTGTCAGAAAAAGGAATAAATACTTATTTTTGAGGA
>JBLGCF010000076.1:0-5636 GCA_047617145.1 Thalassomonas sp.
GTTTGTTTAATATCAGTTTACAAATATCTATATGCTCTGGATGATAATCCCATCTTACTCTTTCGCCATTTACTTTAAAATCGAGCCCATTAATAAAACCCCTTTCAGCTTCATTGGAGTAAAATTCTTTTCGAGAACCATCAGACAAAGCTTGTTTGAACAATGCAGTAGAATTATCTTTATAAGCATTAGGCCAAATATGGAACCATAAAAAATCCAAATCATTAGTAGAGTTGTTGGTGTATTCTATATACTCGTTTCCTTTTAGGGTATGAGCTTCATCATCTAAGGATACATCAATTGTATAGTTTACTTCTTGCTGAAAGTATTCTTGTGCTGATAAGTTAATACTTAAAATACTAAGTGTAACTAAGATTATTTTTTTCATAGTGTTTAATTTAAAATATCAATAAGAACAAATATCCCGAAAATAACTGAAGCAATGCCGTTTGTGGTGAAAAATGCAAGATTAATTTTGCTTAAATTGTTATGCTTTACCAAAATATGTTGATAAATTAGTAGGGCAGTAAAAATCCAAAAACCGATCCAATAGTATAACCCAAAATCACCTAATGAACCAGCAATACTTAATGCAGAGAAAGTGATAAAATGTAATAAATTGGATAAGTATAGAGCATTCTTTTTCCCTATTAGCACTGGAATAGAATGTAGTTTTTGTTCTTTGTCAAATGCCTGATCTTGCAGGGAATAAATAATATCAAAACCACTTACCCAAAACAGGACGGCTGCTGAAAAGAGTAAAGGAATAATATTAAATTCACCACTAACAGCCAAGTACGCTCCAATAGGGGCAAGCGCTAAACCTAACCCTAGTACTAAATGACAAAGAGCTGTAAAGCGTTTGGTGTAACTATATCCTAAAATTACAAATAGAGCAACTGGTGATAGTGCTAAACATAGTGGATTAATCAAATAAGTTATGCCAATAAATAACAAGCAGTTGATGATAACAAACACCAAAGCTGAGTTTGCTTTAATACTTCCATTAGGAATCTCTCTTACCTGAGCAGTCCTTGGATTGTTAGTGTCAATATCTCTGTCAATATAGCGGTTAAAAGCCATGGCTGCCGAACGAGCAAAAACCATGCACAGCACAACATAGGTAAGTGTATTCCACTGAAATTCGTGAGATTGTGTAGCCAAGAAAAAACCAATAAAGGCAAATGGCATTGCAAATATGGTGTGGCTAAATTTTATTAGTGAAAGGTATTTTTTCATTAATTACGAAGGGTTATTTTCATCACATTCTAATAAAGATAAAGGTATGTTTATCTCAAATGATATTGTAGAATCTTTTGTTATTAACCACTTTTTATCAAATTTTTGAAGGTCTAACCAAAAGAACCCATTAGGATTATCATTTTCTCTAATCAATTCCCATTTTCCTTTCAAACTTGCTGTATTTTTTGAAATTAGTTTCAAATCTAAAAATTCAAATTTAAGCTCTCCCATACTTTCTTTTGTTGGGTAAGTGTTTTTATATCGCTCTAAAGTATTTTCCCAACCAAATGCTGGTTCATGGCTTAGTGATGTAAAAATTAATTCTTCAGAATTCCAATACCCTACCATAAATCCATCAATATCTCCATTATTCCAGCATTTTTGTTGAGTAATTAGTACATTTTTAATTGCAATAATTTCTTCTGGGTTTTGTTCCAAAATCTCTGTGTTTTTAGGGCTTTCCATATTACATGCTGAAAATATTAGTAGAATTATTATTGTAAATAAATGTTTCATATATTTTTGAAGCAAATCTAATTATTTTTATCAATAATAATTTACGATATTTGCAAACAATTATGAGTACTACAAAACCAACAATACCTAAAGGGATGCGTGATTTCGGAACTAAAGTAATGTTCAGAAGAAATTACATTTTTGAAACTGTTAAAAGAGCTTTCGAGTGCTATGGCTATGCGCCAATTGAAACGCCAGCAATGGAAAACATCCAAACCTTAACAGGTAAGTATGGTGATGAAGGTGATCGTTTGATCTTTAAAGTATTGAATTCAGGTGATTATATGTCTAAAGCTACTTTGGATGAAAATACTACTTCAAAATCCTTAGCAAAACAGATAGTTGAAAAAGCATTGCGTTATGATTTAACTGTTCCCTTTGCTCGTTTTGTAGTGCAGAACAGAAATGATATTACTTTCCCTTTCAAGCGTTATCAAATGCAAAATGTTTGGCGTGCCGATAGGCCTCAAAAAGGAAGGTATCGTGAGTTTTACCAATGTGATGCTGATGTGATTGGAACTGATTCTTTGCTCTGTGAAGTGGAATTAGTGCAACTGTATGATGATGTATTTACAAAATTAAATATTCCAAATGTTGATATTTACATTAATAACCGAAAGGTATTAAGTGGAATGGTTGAATTGATGGGTGCATTTGATTTATTTGATGATGTTGTAATTGCATTGGATAAACTGGATAAAATTGGCATTGATAAAGTAAAAGAGGAAATGGAAAGTAAAGGCGTGAAAAAGGAAGCCCTTTCTATTTTAGATGCTTTTTTGAATACAAAAAATGTTAGTGATTTATTTTCTCTTTTAGAAAACTCAGTAATAGGTAAAAAAGGGTTAGAAGAATTACAATTTGTGATAAATAATGTTGAAAAAATAGGTTTGCAATCTGCTAATTTAATTTTTGATATTACGCTAGCCAGAGGACTGAATTACTACACAGGTTGTATACTGGAAGTAGAAGCAAATGATGTTGCTATTGGCTCAATTGGTGGTGGAGGAAGATATGATGATTTGACTTCAATTTTTGGTTTAAAAGATGTTTCAGGAGTGGGTATTTCTTTTGGAATTGATAGAATATATATTGTGATGGAAGAGCTTGCTTTGTTTCCCGATAATATTGATGTGAGTACGAAAGTGATGTTTGCTAATTTTGGTGAGCAGGAAGCTACTTACTGCATGCCATTGTTAAAGCAATTGCGTGCTGCAGGCATAAGTTCAGAACTTTATCCTAAGAAAACAAAAATGAAAAAGCAAATGACCTATGCCAATAACAAAGGTGTTCAGTTTGTTATCATGGTTGGTGAGGATGAAATGGAATCAGGAATATTGTCGATTAAAAATATGGAAAGTGGTGAGCAGAGCAATTTGAACATTACTGATTTAATAAAAGAATTATCATAAATGAGTACTTATAAAGTAGGAAAACAAATGCTAAGTCTTTCAGTTATTGCTGAAATTATTGCAGAAGAAAGACAATTAGTATTAGGCGAAAAAACAAAACAAAAAATACAAGATTGCCGTGATTATTTAGATGCAAAAATTCAAAAATCTGATGCTCCCATTTATGGAATAAATACAGGTTTTGGTTCATTGTGTAATCATAAAATTTCGAATGAAGATTTAGGACAACTACAAACCAACTTAGTGCTTTCTCATTCTTGTGGTACAGGCGATAAGGTTCCTGCCGAAATTGTGAAAATTATGTTGTTGCTAAAAGTACAATCTTTATCCTACGGACATTCAGGAGTGCAGCTAAAAACGGTTGAACGCCTTATTGAAATGTTCAATAAAAACATTCTTCCAGTAATTTATCAGCAAGGAAGTTTAGGAGCTAGTGGTGATTTAGCGCCTTTAGCTCATCTTTCTTTACCACTTTTAGGAGAAGGAAAAGTGGTGGTGGATGGAGAAGAAGTAGAAACAAAATCCATCATGAAAGAGAATGATTGGGAAGCAATTGCTTTGCAATCTAAAGAAGGATTAGCCTTGCTTAACGGAACGCAATTCATGGGTGCTTATGGAGTATGGAGTTTGCTAAAAGCTCAGAAACTATCTTATATGGCAGATATGATTGGAGCGATTTCCTTAGAGGCTTTTGATGGTAGAAACGAATGTTTTGATGAATTGATTCATTTGGTGCGCCCGCACAAAGGACAGATAAAAACGGCAGAAAATATTCGTGATTTCTTGGCTGGAAGTGAGATTCAAGAAAGTGAAAAAGAGCAAGTGCAAGACCCGTATTCTTTCAGATGTATGCCACAAGTACATGGTGCAAGTAAAGGGGTAATTACTCATGTAAAGGATGTGTTTACAACTGAAATAAATTCGGTAACGGATAATCCTACCATTTTTATTGGTGAGGATAAAGTAATTTCTGGAGGGAATTTCCATGGGCAACCTTTGGCTATGGCAATGGATTATTTGGCAATCGGGCTTTCAGAATTAGGCTCTATTTCAGAAAGAAGAACTTATCAGTTGATTTCAGGGTTAAGAGGTTTACCAGCATTTTTGGTTGCTGAGCCAGGACTTAATTCAGGGATGATGATTCCACAATATACGGCAGCAAGTATTGCAAGCCAAAACAAGCAATTGTGTACGCCTGCTTCAGTGGATTCTATAGTGTCATCAAATGGACAAGAAGACCATGTAAGTATGGGAGCAAATGCAGCTACAAAACTATACAGGGTAGTTGAAAATACAGAACGAATTTTGGCAATTGAACTCTTGAATGCTACACAAGGAATTGCTTTCAGGAATGAAAAGTCTTCTGATTTTATTGAGGGAATTTTGGATATATACAGAGATGAAGTTGAGTTCCTAAGTTCAGATAGACTACTTCATGATGATATTGAAAAGTCCATAGGTTTCTTGCAAGGACTTTCGGTTGATACTGAACTACTTTAAAGTCTAATTAGTAAAAACATATTCCAATATATTCGCACCCATTTGCAATGCTTTTAATCGGATATATTCACTGTCATTATGGACTTCAGCATCTTCCCATCCATCACCAATATCTGATTCAAAAGTATAAAGGCAGCACAAACGTCCGTCAATAATAATACCAAAGGCTTGTGATGGACTTGCATCATGTTCATGCACTTTAGGTAAACCATTTTTAAATTCATATTTCCCATGAAAAATAGGGTGGTTGGTAGCTAATTCTACTAACTCAGTTTCAGGAAAAATCTTCTTTATTTCTGTACGCACAAAAGCATCCATTCCGTAATTGTCATCTATGTGCAGGAAGCCACCCGCTAAAAGATAGTTGCGTAAATTTTCAGTTTCACTTGCATTAAAAACTACATTTCCGTGTCCTGTCATGTGTAGGAAAGGATAATTGAAAATATCACTACTTCCAACTTCTACAGTTGCAGGTGCTGTTTTTATGTTAGTACCTATATTTTCATTGGCAAAAGCAATGAGGTTGGGCAGGGCAGTAGGGTTGGCATACCAATCGCCACCACCATTGTACTTGAGTACTGCTATTTCATAGGTATTTTGCCCAAAAGTAAATAGGGGAAGAAAAAGGAATATTTTGATTAGATTTATCATTTACACCTTGTTCTATTATTGTTTTTATCCCAGCATATTTCACTCTGAAAGTTTCCGTCAAACCATTTACTTTCTCTTATTGGATTCCCTTCTTTATCGTATTCGTACCAAGTTTCATTTTTCTCTCCCATATAGTAAACTCCTTCTTCTTTAGTTTCGCCATTATTATAATAATAAACCCAAAACCCTTCTTTCATGGAGTTTTCATAAAATCCTTCCTCTTTTATTATATTGTTTGGGTATTTAACTAATTTATATCCTTTATTGGATTTATAATATCCTCCTTCTTTTTTTTTATCTTTTAGAATACTTTTA
>JBLGCF010000077.1:0-5574 GCA_047617145.1 Thalassomonas sp.
CCTCATGTTTTGCAATTCTTCTTTATATAAAAGTGATAAACTTGGATTAGAAAGAATTGAATCAAATAACTCTTGAGATAAATCCTTAAGAGTAATATTTGCAGCTTGATTTCTACTACTTACCACTTCTTTTCTAAACATAGTTACACCATCAAGGTATGCATATCTTGTAAGTCCTCCTGCTCTTTTAATTACTGATGAAATCTTTTCATCTTTTGAAAGGAGCGTATAGGTTCCTGGGTATTTTACCTCACCTGATAACACAATATTTTTAGCAGGTTCAAAATTTGGATTTTCTCTCACAAAAATTTGATCGAAAGGCTGCAATATAAATTCTTCTGCTTCAGCACTTAACACTAAATCATCACCAATTTTAATTGTTTTTATAACAGCTACCCTTGGCTTTAGTTTATTGGATGAAATATCATAATCCATTATTCTACTCACCTCCACTCTACTTCCTTCTGCTTGCCTTGTTAAACCTCCTGCTTGCAGCAATACATCTTGTAAAGTCATCCCAACACCAAAATCAAAGCTCCCTCCTTTTCTAACAGATCCTAAAACTGAGACTAAGAATTCATCATCAAAATCATCAATTGAAAGCACACGAACGATATCATATTCTTTTAATAAAATATTATCCTTATGCTTACCATCATTCAAGATTGCTTCTAAATTTACTGAAATATGTGTTTTTGTTCTATCCTCATTTAATCTAATAATATATACTTTATCCAAGAAAGTTTTATCTGCAATACACTTAGATCTGTTTAATAAATCTAATAATTTCTCTCCCCTTATAAATTCATAATCGCCCGAAACGCCAATACTTCCTTTTACACTTACTACATTGGATAGTTTATTAGAAATAGTATTCACCACTATCTCATCTCCATTCTTTACTGAAGTAGAGTTTGTATAATCCTTATGCACATCATTTACTTTTACTGCATTATAATCAATACGCTTAAGCGTGAGTACATCTGTAAATGAATTAGTAGTATACCCTCCTGCATACTTAATTAGTTCTGCAACAGATTCTCCTGTTTTTGCTTCATAAGTATAAGGACGATTTACAGCTCCTTTTATTTCAATAATATGTTTTGCAGGAGGTACAAATAAATAATCTCCATCTTGCATATATATATCTTGCGAACGTGTTGGATTAAACAAGAACTGATAAACATCTAAAGAATCAACTGTTTTACCATCTCGTTTAATGTAAATATTACGAACTGTACCCAATTGATTAGGTCCGTTTGCTGCAATCAATGCATTAAAGGCAGTATTGATAGCCGGTATTGTATATGAACCAGGATTATAAACTTCCCCAACAATATGCACTGTAATTACTCTTGAATAAGAAAGGGTAACATCAATCTCAGAGTTTTTCATATCCAAGAAAGAACCAAATTTACTTTTAAGTAGCGAACGCATTCTTTTAAAAGTTAATCCTTTTAGATAAATCCTACCGTAAGAACTAGGCGTGATATACCCTCTTTCATCAACCATTAAGTTTTCTGAAAATTCAGAATACCCCCAAACTGAAATAGAAATTTCGTCTCCACTTCCTACCTTATAATTTTCAGGAGCCTTAGCATCCAAAGCTTTTTGATAGAATGACAGTTTATTATTTCTAAACACATCCTGTCCGTAAATTCTAGCTTTAGGATAAGAAGTCGTATCAATAGCTAAACTATCTCCAAAAGTTTCATAAAACTTTGAAAGTGAAGAGTTATCACCAATAGTATCTTGCACTCCTGCAGCATATTTACCTTTACTAAATTTAAAATTCATTGCCTCAGTAATTTCAGCATCAGAAAGTCCCATTTGTTTAAGAACTTGCTCTGATGGAATATCAGATGGGCGCAAATCTTCAGGATTAGCATTTGAAGGCAAAAACTTTAAATAGGCAGGATTAATTTTTGATTTATCAATATCAATCTGAGCATTTACTACAAGAGCAAACAAAATTGAAAATGATAATAAGATTAGTTTTTTCATAATTTTTATTTTAAAACAGAACGAGAGATTACAATTCTTTGAATCTCAGAAGTTCCCTCATAAATTTGTGTGATTTTTGCATCACGCATTAAGCGCTCTACATGATATTCTTTTACAAAACCATAACCACCATGCACTTGTACCGCTTCAACAGTAGTTTTCATAGCTGTTTCGGAAGCAAAAACTTTTGCCATTGCTCCAAGTTTATCATAATTTTGTCCATTATCTTTAAGCCATGCTGCTTTCAGACACAATAACCTTGCAGCTTCAATTTCAGTAGCCATATCTGCTAATTTAAAGGCGATTGCTTGGTGTTGTGAAATCTCTTTCCCAAATGCTTTTCTTTCCTTAGAATACTGCAAAGCTAATTCATAAGCTCCTGAAGCTATTCCTAAAGCTTGTGAAGCAATACCTATTCTACCTCCTGACAGAGTTTTCATAGCAAAAGTAAACCCAAAACCATCTTTACCAATTCTATTTTCTTTAGGCACCTTTACATCAGTAAACATTAAGGAATGCGTGTCAGAACCTCTAATTCCTAATTTATTTTCTTTAGCTCCAACCACAAAACCATCCAACCCTTTTTCAACAATAAAAGCATTGATCCCTTTGTGCTTTTTCTCTACATCAGTTTGTGCAATTACTAAATAAACTGAAGCAGTACTTCCGTTTGTAATCCAATTTTTTGTTCCGTTTAACAAATAATGATTTCCTTTATCAATAGCAGTTGTTTGCTGTGAAGTTGCATCTGAACCAGCTTCAGGTTCGGATAAGCAGAAAGCTCCAATAATTTCACCACTAGCTAATGGTTTTAAGTATTTCTCTTTTTGTTCTTCCGTTCCAAAAGTTTCCAACCCCCAACACACTAATGAATTATTTACTGACATAACTACAGATGTAGAAGCATCTACTTTTGAAATCTCTTCCATTGCCAATACATAAGAAATAGCATCCATTCCTGCCCCACCATATTTAGGATCAACCATCATTCCTAAAAAACCAAGTTCCCCTAGTTTTTTAATTTGTTCGGCTGGAAATGTTTGAGTTTCATCTCTTTCAATTACTCCTGGCAATAATTCAGTTTGAGCAAAATCTCTTGCGGCATCCCTAATCATCTTATGCTCTTCTGTCAATTCAAAATTCATTAATTGCTTTTTTTAAAATTTACGCAAAAATACATTTTTTAAACTATTTTTGAAAATTGATGGGAAAGAATATAAAATACCGAGTTTTAGGAGTAATGTCAGGCACTTCTTTAGATGGGATTGATTTAGCAATTTGCACCTTTACAAAAAAGGGAAATTGGGAATTTAAAATTGAAAAACAAGCCACCATAAAATATTCTGATTACTGGAAAAATACCCTAGAAAACTTACATACTAAAAACAAAAAAAAAATTACAATAACTGATGTTGAATATGGTACTTTTTTAGGAGAAAAAATTATTGCTTTTTTAGATAATGAAAAGGTTGATTTTATTGCATCTCACGGACACACTATATTTCATCAACCCGAAAATAAGAATACTTTACAAATTGGAGATGGAAAAACAATCGCTAAAACAACTGGAATTACAACCATTAATAATTTTAGAAGTTTAGATGTTTCTCTTGGAGGTCAGGGCGCTCCATTAGTTCCTATTGGAGACCTACATTTATTCCCAAATTATAAATACTGCATCAATTTAGGAGGTTTTGCAAATATCTCTATAAAAAAAGAAAGAGAAATTACTGCATTTGATATTTGTCCTGTAAACATTGTCCTGAATCAAGTTTGCAAGGAATTAAATATTGAATACGACAATAATGGTGACATTGCAAAAAAAGGAAAACTAATTCCTGCACTTTTACAACAACTAAATAAATTGAGTTTCTATAAGAAATCACCACCAAAATCCTTAGCAAGAGAGTGGGTAGAAAAACACATAAATCCACTAATTAAAAACCAAAAACCTGAAGATGCTTTACATACTTTTTGCGAACATATTGCTATGCAAATTGGTATTTTTATCAAAAATGAATCTGCATTAGTTACAGGGGGTGGCGCTTTTAATAGCTATCTAATGGAAAGGATAAAACACCACTCTTTATCTGAAATTATTACACCAAGCAACACCATAATTAATTTTAAAGAAGCCTTGCTTTTTGGTTTTCTAGGCATCTTAAAAATAAGAAATGAGGTGAATTGTCTACAATCCGTAACAGGTGCCGATAGGGATAATTGTGGTGGAGTTATTCATCAAATCTAAACCTAAATTTAATACATTTGCAAAAACTTAAGACCAAGAAAAGATGGAAGAATTATTAAAGAAATTTGAAGATAAAAAACCTGTAGTCGTTTTTGAATGGAAGGATACCGAAACAGATGCTGAAGGATGGATAGTAATAAATTCGCTAAGAGGTGGTGCAGCAGCAGGAGGCACAAGAATGAGAATTGGTGTTACTAGGGATGAAGTATTGGCACTTGCTAAAACTATGGAAGTTAAATTCACTGTGGCAGGCCCTCCAATTGGTGGTGGAAAATCAGGAATCAATTTTGACCCAAGAGACCCAAGAAAAGAAGGTGTTTTAAGAAGATGGTATGCAGCTGCAAAACCACTATTAAAAACCTATTATGGTACTGGTGGCGACATGAATGTAGATGAAGTACATGAGGTAATGCCAATGTGTGAGGAACAAGGAATTTTGTTTCCATTGGAAGGAATTGTAAATGGGCATCACAGAAGAGATGAAGCAGGAAAAATGAAAATCATTAATCAATTGAAAGAAGGAGTTCCTTTAATTGTTAGAGATGTGAAATTAACACCTAACGCAGATAAAGACTATTCAGTAGGCGATTTAATTACCGGATATGGTGTTTCGGAAACTATTTTGCATTACTACAATATTTATGGAGGAGATGTAAAAGGGAAAAGAGTAATTGTACAAGGATGGGGGAATGTAGCAGGTGCAGCAGCTTATTACTTAGCGCAGGCAGGAGCTATCATTGTAGGAATTATTGATATTGGAGGAGGAGTAATAAAAAATGACGGATACACTTTTAAAGAGATAAAATCACTTTTGGAAGATCGTTCATCCAACTTCCTAGAAACAGAAAATACGTTAACTTTTGAGAAGGTTAATGAAAAAATCTGGAGCGTAGGAGCTGAAATATTTGTTCCTGCAGCAGCTTCACGTTTGCTTACTCAATCTCAATTAGACGCTATGGTTGATAACGGATTAGAAGTTATTTCATCAGGAGCGAATGTTCCTTTTGCTGACAAAGAAATCTTTTTTGGACCTATTTCAAAAAGTGCTGATGAAAGAGTGAGTGTATTACCTGATTTTATTGCAAATTGCGGAATGGCAAGAGTTTTTGCTTACTTGATGGAAGATAATGTTGAAATGACTGATAAAGCAATTTTTGCTGACACTTCAGATTGTATTAACAATGCATTGATTAAATCACATTCAGTTAACAACAGTAAAACAAATATATCCAAAACTGCTTTTGAAATTGCACTAAAACAATTAGTTTAAATAAAATACTATGGAAACAGAATTCTTACTTACAGAAATACTAGGAAATACA
>JBLGCF010000078.1:0-5493 GCA_047617145.1 Thalassomonas sp.
GAATTATCGCCAAATCGATCGGCTAAGTCTCCAATAGGTAATTGATGAGTATAGCCAAAAGTAATAGCACTCTGCTTATTTTTTTGAGCTAAAGAGGTCAAAAAAAGGCAAATAAAACAAAGGGTTGTTAGGGTTCTCATAGTTGATTATCAGATTTGTGGGCTAAAATACATTTTCAGTGGCTAATTAACGCAAAGCATTGTATAATAATTGCCTACATTTGCTGACCATTTAAAAAAATGAAAAGAAAAGATGAGCAAAACAATATTAATTACAGGAGGAGCGGGCTTCATAGGTTCGCATGTAGTACGTTTATTTGTAAATAAATACCCAAATTACAAAATTGTAAACCTAGATAAATTGACCTATGCAGGAAATCTTGAAAATTTAAGAGATATTGAAAATAAGGATAATTATATTTTTGAAAAAGGAGATATAGTTGATGAAGGGTATGTCAATGATTTGTTTACCAAATATAACTTTGACGGGGTGATTCATTTGGCAGCTGAAAGCCATGTTGACCGTTCTATAACAAATCCTATGGAGTTCATTATGACCAATGTAGTTGGAACAGTTAACCTGTTGAATGCTTCAAAAAACTTGTGGAAAGGATATGAAGCTGGAAAGTTGTTTTATCATGTATCAACTGATGAGGTATACGGAAGTTTAGGTGATACAGGTTTGTTTTTAGAAACTACTTCATATGACCCTCAATCACCATACTCATCATCAAAAGCAAGTTCCGATCATTTCGTAAGGGCTTATGGAAATACTTATGGAATGCCTTATGTTATTTCAAATTGTTCTAATAATTACGGTCCTAATCAGTTTCCTGAAAAGCTTCTTCCTTTGTTTATCAATAATATTAGAAATGGAAAATCCTTACCAGTTTATGGTGATGGAAAATTTACAAGGGATTGGTTGTATGTAGTTGATCATGCAATTGCAATTGATAAAATATACCATGAAGGCAGAAAGGGAGAAACCTATAATATTGGTGGGTTTAATGAATGGACAAATATTGATTTGATTAAAATACTGTGTAAACAAATGGATATTGCTCTAGATAATGAAGCGGGAACTTCAGAGGAATTAATCACTTATGTGAAGGATAGACCTGGACACGATAAGCGTTATGCGATTGATGCTAATAAGTTAAAAAATGAATTGGGTTGGGTGCCTTCCTTGCAATTTGAAGAAGGATTGGTCAAAACTATTTCTTGGTATTTAGCTAATGAAAAATGGATGGACAATATTACTTCTGGGGATTATCAAAAATATTACGACCAGCAATACAACTAAATGATGTTAAAATGGTTTTCGAAAAAGAAAGAAAAGGAGTGTGAACCACTTAATTTTTCTGTTTTAAAAACAGATATTCATTCCCATTTTATTCCAGGAATTGATGATGGTTCACCTGACATGGAAACAACAATAGCATTGATAGAAAAAATGCAGGAGTTGGGTTTTGAAAAGATAATTACCAGTCCTCATGTGATGAGTGATTTTTATCAAAATTCTTCAGAAATAATCTTGAAAGGACTTGCTGATGTTCGTAAAGAATTGAAAGCGAAAAACATTGATATGGAAATTGATGCGGTAGCTGAGTACTATATTGATTATGAGTTTGAACAAAAAATAGGTAAGGAAAAATTCCTAACTTTTGGTGATAATTATATTTTGGTGGAGCTTTCCTTTATGGAAGCACCAAGAAATCTTTTTGAGATTATTTTTAAATTGCAATTAGAAGGATATAAAGTAGTGTTAGCTCATCCTGAGAGGTATAATTATTATACAATTAAAGATTATGAAGATTTTATAAGTAGAGGGGTGATTTTGCAGATTAACTCCCTTTCGATAATTGGTTATTATTCTCCTCAAGTAAAGAAAAAAACGGAATCTTTAATTAATGCAGGTATGGTAAGGTTGATTGGTACTGATTGTCATAATATGAATCATGCAGAACTTTACGCAAAATGCCAGACTCAAAAAGCCTGGCATGATTTAGTAGATAGCGGAAAATTATTAAACGCTAATTTATAAACCAGCGCTTTGTGTGTCTAGTTTTCTGTCCACTTTTTTAAATAAACCTTGTAATACTTTTCCAGGACCTACTTCAATTACTAAGGATAAACCATCAGTAATCATTTGTTGCATAGTTTGTGTCCAAAGTACAGATGCAGTAAGTTGTTTTTTTAAATTTTCTTTAATTTCTTCAGGATTAGTAATAGCTGTTGCAGTTACATTCTGGTAGATAGGACAAATTCCTAATGTAAAATTAGTTTCGTCAATTGCTTGTTCTAATTCTGCTCTAGCAGGCTCCATAAGTGGAGAGTGAAACGCTCCACCAACAGGCAATTTAAGTGCTCTTCTTGCTCCAGCTTCTGTTAATTTTTCACATGCAATGTCAATTCCTTCATTACTGCCCGAAATCACCAATTGTCCTGGGCAGTTATAGTTTGCAGGAACAACCACTTCTTTAATTTTTTTACAGATATTTTCAACTACTTCATTTTCTAATCCTAAAACAGCTGCCATAGTTGATGGGTTTTGCTCACAGGCTTTTTGCATAGCCATTGCTCTTTTGGATACTAATTTTAATCCATCTTCAAAGGATAAATAGCCAGCGGCTACTAAGGCAGAAAATTCACCTAAAGAATGCCCAGCAACCATTTCAGCCCGAAAGGTGTCGCCTAATACTTTTGCTAAAATTACAGAATGCAAGAAAATTGCAGGCTGGGTTACTTTAGTTTGTTTTAATGCTTCAGTGTCTTCTCCAAACATAATATCGGTAATGGAGAATCCTAAAATTTCATTAGCTTTTTCAAATAATTGCTTTGCATCAGCTGATGCTTCATAAAGCTCTTTCCCCATTCCAGGAAATTGGACGCCTTGCCCAGGAAATACATATGCTTTCATAGTTTAGTTTCTTGGTTTTTAGCTTTAGTATGAAATTTAATATTTCAGTACTAAAATCTATTTTATCAAATTCATAAACTCTGCTCTTGTTTTTTCATCAGACATAAAGATGCCTGAAAAAGCAGATGTTGTTGTGGAGGAATGTTGTTTCTGTACCCCTCTCATTTGCATGCAAAGGTGTTGTGCTTCAATAACTATTGCAACCCCTTTAGGATTTAAAGTATCTTGCAAGCAATCCTTTATTTGGTCAGTTAATCTTTCCTGCACTTGCAATCTTCTCGAGAATATATCTACAATCCTTGGTATTTTGCTTAGTCCTACTATGTGTCCATTAGGGATATAGGCAATGTGTGCTTTTCCGAAAAAAGGTAAAATATGGTGTTCGCACATTGAATAAAGCTCAATATCTTTCACTAATACCATTTGACTATAATCTTCAGCAAACATAGCTGATTTCAATATTTCAATTGGGTTCTGTTTGTAGCCGTTAGTTAAAAAATCCATTGATTTTGCAACTCGCTCGGGTGTCTTTAAAAGTCCTTCTCTTTCAGGATTTTCGCCAATTTCTGATAAAACCGATTGAATACTCTCGGCTATTTTTTTATTATAAGTATCACTCATCTTTTTATAAATAGGCCGCAAATATACTACCTTTTCTTTTGGTATATTTGCCAAATGAAGATACTATTGGTTGTGGCAACTGAGCAGGAGGTGATTAAAGATAAATTCAATGATTGTAAAGTGCTTATTACAGGAATGGGAATGGTAAATACATCTATTCAAATCACTAAAGAATTCTTGCAAGAAAAATACGATTTAGTAATTAATATGGGTGTCGCTGGCTCTTTTTCTAAAGATTATGTAATAGGAGATGTTGTTGAGGTTGTAGAAGATAATTTTTCAGAATTAGGTTTTGAAGATGGAAATGATTTTGGACAGTTTTCTGATTTTGTGACCAAATATAATGTTGCAGCTAAAACTAATCTTCAAAAAGTGATTGGAATTACGGTAAATACTGTTCACGGAAGTGAGCAATCAATAGCTGGAATTGTAAATAGATTAAATCCTGATGTGGAAAGTATGGAGGGAGCTGCTGTTTTTAGAATTTGTAACGAATTTATTGTTCCTTGCATGCAAATAAGAGCGATTTCTAATATTGTCGAAAAGCGCAATAAAGCAAATTGGAATATGCCCTTAGCAGTTCTTAATTTAAATAATCAAGTTGAAAAAATAATTATGGAATTATGAAATTAACTTTAGGTTTTTCGCCTTGCCCAAATGATACTTTTATTTTTGATGCACTCGTTCATCATAAAATTGATACGGAAGGGTTAGAGTTTGAGTTGGTTTTTGCTGATGTAGAACAATTAAATAAGTGGGCTTTTCAAGGAAAACTGGATATTACAAAACTCAGTTATAATGCTTTTAGGCATTGTGTAAACGATTATATCCTTTTGGATAGCGGCTCGGCACTTGGTAATAATTGTGGTCCATTACTTATTAAGAAAAAAAATACGATTTTAACTAAGGAGAGTAAAATTGCCATTCCTGGAAAATACACGACTGCCAATATGTTATTAAGTATTGC
Organism: Thalassomonas sp.; assembly: GCA_047617145.1. GTDB lineage: Bacteria > Bacteroidota > Bacteroidia > Flavobacteriales > BACL11 > UWMA-0277. The sequence goes on from JBLGCF010000078.1 coordinate 4,508, forward strand.
TTTCCCTAAAAATCAGAAAAAAGTAGAGATACTTTTTTCTGAAATTGAAAATCAGGTGCTTGAAGGTATAGTAGATGCAGGACTTATTATTCACGAAAGCCGATTTACCTATAAAGATAAAGGTCTGGATAAAGTAAGTGATTTAGGTGAGTTTTGGGAAAGGGAGACGGGCTTACCTATTCCGTTAGGTGGTATTGTAATGAAAAGAGAATTACCTTTATCTGAGCAAAATAAAATAGCTAGAGTGCTTAGGAGATCAGTAGTATATGCTTTCGCAAACCCTAATAGTTCGGCTGATTTTGTAAGGTTTCATTCACAAGAAATGGAGAAGGAAGTTGTGGATGCACACATTGCTTTATATGTTAATGATTATTCTATTTCCTTAGGAGAAAAAGGAAGGAGAGCAGTGGAGTTACTTTTTAAAAAATCAGGTCATTCGTTCGAAAATATTTTATTTTGCTAAATTTGCAGTATGAAAAAATACATATTTCTTTTTTTGGTATCCCCTTTTGTTCTAGCAGCCCAAAGCCTGTATAATCCACAAACTTTATATGATCAACCTGGAGGTCTTTTTGATGAGGACTCTATTAGAGTTATTGATTTAGAATTTGACAATCAAAATTATCATAGTTATTTAGTAAATTCATGGTATTATAATCCAGATGAGAGGATTCCTGCTAAATTAACATTAAATGGAACTGTTTATGATTCTGTTGGTGTGCGTTATAAAGGAAATTCTACCTTTTGCCTCCCAAATGATAATTCTAATCCTAAGGTCCCATATAATATTGATATGAATTATTTCATTGACGATCAACAATTGTTGGATTATAATAAGTTGAAGCTAGCTAATGCCTGGATGGATCCTACATTTGTAAAACAAATCTTAAGTAGTAATATTTACAGGAGATATTTACCGACAGGTGAATCTAATTTAGTAAAGCTAAATGTGCAAGGTAATTATGTAGGGCTTTATGTTAATGATG
>JBLGCF010000079.1:0-5464 GCA_047617145.1 Thalassomonas sp.
CTGCAATCATTACACCTCCTGTGAATCCTAAAGAAATATCTAAAGCTTTACGGTTACTAGTTTTGAATAAAAATACTAGTGCTGCACCTAAAGCAGTTAATCCCCAAGTAAAAAGCCCTGCATAAAGGGCTTGCATTACTGGTGTTTGTACTATAAACCATTTATATAATTCGTAATTCTCCATTCTAATTCTTTGTTTTTATTAAAAGGTGTTTGGCAACATCATTGCTAATGTGCTGTGTTTGATTTTCTATTTTTATACTTAAGGATTTATCAAAAGAAACTTTTGCAACTAGTTCAATTGCTGTACCTATACTTATATTAAGTTCTGTTAAATAATCCAGAAACGCTTTCTCGTCTAAAGTTACTCCCATTACCTTTCCTTTTGTTCCTGCTGGTAGTTCGTTTAAAGGAGTGGTATTTGTACTTGGTATTTTTCCTTCCTTGGTGGGGATAGGTTCTCCATGAGGATCAAACCTTGGGTATTCTAAAAAAGTATCTAATCGGTCAATCAGTTCAGGAGATTGTATGTGTTCCAATTGTTCGGCTACATCATGTACTTCCCCCCAGTTAAAACCTAAGTTGTTTACTAAAAAAGTTTCCCAAAGCCTGTGTTTTCTTAGGATGTTAATGGCTTTACTCTTTCCTGTTTTACTGAGTTCTACCCCTTTGTACTTCTCGTACTTAATTAGTTTTTTATCCTGTAACTTCTTTAGCATATCCGAAACTGATGCTGCAGAGGTGCCAATTTCATTTGCGATTGCATTGGTAGATACCTTTCCATCTTCATTTAATGAAATGGATAAAATGGCTTTTAAATAGTTCTCTTCTACTAAAGTTATCATGCTGCAAAAATATAAATTAAATTAATATAAATAAAAGTTTAGAGATGTCTAAAAATTTAGATATTTACCCAGCTTAACTAAGATCAAAAAAACCAAAAAATGAATAGAATAATTAACCTAGTAATAATTGCATTTTTCATGATTTCTGTAACAGCAAATTCGCAAACAATAAAAGGAAAAATAACATCAAAAAATGAAGTTGTACCTTTTGCAAACATCATTATTGATGGAACAAAATTGGGTGTTTCGGCTGATGAAAATGGAAATTATGTTATTGAAAATGCACCATTAGGTCATCATCATATTATTACATCAGCAGTTGGAATGATAACTAAGAAGTCTCATAATGATGTTGATAAAGGAATAAATACTATTAATATTGAGTTAGTAGCATCTGTATATAATTTAGATCAAGTGGTAGTTACAGGAACTAAAACATTTAAGAGAAGAACGCAATCCCCTGTAATTGTAAATGTGATGGATAGTAGGCAATTAGAGAGTGTTCAGGCTTGTAATCTAGCAGAAGGTCTTAATTTTCAGCCAGGATTAAGGGTAGAGACTGATTGTCAAACTTGTAATTATACCCAATTGAGAATGAATGGATTGGCTGGTGGTTATTCTCAAATCCTTATAAACGGAAGGTCAATTTTTAGTCCTTTAACAGGGCTATATGGGATGGAGCAAATTCCTGCTAATATGATTGATAGGATTGAAATTGTAAGAGGAGGAGGTAGTTCGCTTTACGGCTCATCAGCAATTGGAGGGGTAGTAAATGTAATAACTAAATTACCTACTACTAATAATTTTAGTTTTGGATATGATTATAGTAGAATCAATAGCTCGGCTGATGATAAGGTTTTTCATGGAAATGCAACTGTTGTATCTGATAATAAAAATTCAGGAGCTACATTTTTTGTAAACAATCGTGATAGAATGTGGTACGATCATAATGGAGATAATTACTCAGAATTACCTGTTTTAAAAGACAATACTTTTGGGGCTAATTTCTTTTTTTTACCATCAAAAAATCAAAAAATAGAAGTAAATATGGGTAGTTTGCATGAGTATCGTTTTGGTGGAGAAATGATTACAGGTGCGCCACATTTTGCAATGCAATCAGAAGAACGAGTGCATGATGTTTTGCTAGGGAATTTAGATTATCAGCTTAATTTTAATGATGGTAACTCATCTCTTATTACTTATTTTGCGGCACAACAAACTAAGCGTGAGCATTATACTGGTATCAGACCACAGGCTGGTGCTGATGAAGAGCATTTGGCTAATCCTCCTTATGGAACTTCATTAAATACAACTAAGCAAGGTGGTTTTCAGTTGAATCATAAGATAAATAAGTTGTTTGGTCCAAATGTATTTACAATCGGTTCTGAGTATGTTTCTGATGATGTAATGGATGAAATCTCAGCTTATAATTATTTAATTGACCAAAAAGTAATAACTCTTGGTACTTTTGTTCAGTCCGACTGGGATTTGACAGAAAACTTCAATCTACTTAGTGGGGCAAGATTTGATAAGCATTCGTTATTAGGTAATATGGTAGTTAGTCCTAGATTGTCATTGCTTTATAAATTAAGGAAAGAAACTCAATTTAGAATGTTATTCAGTACAGGGTTCAGGGCACCACAAGCTTTTGATACTGATTTGCATATGGCATTTGCTGGGGGTGGAATTTCTCGTATTGTTTTGGCTGATGATTTGAAAGAAGAGCGTTCAAAAAGTTTAAGCGCATCTGTTAATTATGATAAAGCAACTGAGCATTATGTTTATGGTTTTACTTTTGAGGGTTTTTACACGCATTTGAATGATGCATTTTATCAAGATCCATCTGGAGAAGATGAATTTGGAGAGGTTTTTACAAAAAGAAATGGAGCTGGAGCTACTGTAAAAGGTCTTACTATGGAGTTTAGAGCAAATTTAGAGCAAAAACTGCAGATAGAATCTGGTTTAACTTTGCAAAAATCATTGTATGATGAGGCGGTAAGTTATTCTGATGAGCTTGAGAGTAGAAAAGAATTTTTAAGAACTCCAAATAAGTACGGTTATGCTACTTTAACTTACTCTCTTTCTAGTAAATTAAACTTTTCTGCAAATTTAGTTCATACAGGTGTTATGGATATATTGCATTTAGCTGGAGCTCCTGAGCAAACTGAGGATGAATTCATAAAATCACCTACATTTAATGTAATTGGACTAAAAGCAACTTACATACAGAAATTGAGTAGAGTAGGAGCTAAATTAGCATACAGTGTTGGGGTTAAGAATTTAACTAATGATTATCAGCAAAATCTTGACACTTTAAAAGACAGAGATAGTAACTTTGTTTATGGTCCTAATTTACCAATAACAGTCTACTTTGGATTAGTGCTAAAATCTCTTTAATTAGTTACTTAAATATAAATTTAAAAGCCACTTAGTAAGTAGCTTTTTTTATGTGTAAATTTACTTTTGTAAACAAAATTAGCAGTAATTTAAGGTGAGTGTTTTGTAATTTACAGATTTTTTAGTAAATGAAATGTATTCTATTTGTTTTCAGTTATTTACAGACTCTATATGTAGTGTTTGTTATGTTATTTGATAAAGAAATCAGAATAATAATTTTAAAATGTAAAAACAAATTTGTAGTTTTGCTGTTAACAATTGTAAACTACAAACTAAATGCACGAAAGACTCAAAAATTGGATGGGAATAGAAGGCTTAAAATCCTCAGCTTTGGCGGATAGTATTGGCGTGAATCGTGCAACAATTTCTCACATACTTTCTGGCCGTAATAAACCAAGTATTGACTTTTTTCAAAAGCTATTAAGTACATACCCAGATTTAAATTCAAATTGGCTAATAACAGGAATTGGCTATATGAGCACTAAAAATGAAACTCAAGATGTAAAAGTTTCCAAGAAAATAGGTAAAGTAGTTGTGTTTTATGATGATAATTCCTTTGAAGAAGTAGGTGAGTAGTTGTTAGTTTCCTGTTTGTAATCTAATATCTATTATCTCATATCTTGTATCTATATTTTTTACATTTGCGGAAAATATATCTATGTACAGCATCGTCCGTTTTTTCTTATTCCTTTTTAGCCCTGAAGCGATACACCATATCACCTTTAAGATGATAAAAATTGCTGGGATGATTCCTGGTAAATTATGGACTTTGCGTCTGCTGTTTAAAGTAAAGGACGCTAGATTAGAGCGTGAAGTATTCGGATTAAAATTTGACAACCCTGTAGGCTTGGCAGCAGGCTTTGATAAAGATGCTAAACTTTTTGATGAATTAGCTTCCTTTGGGTTTGGGTTTGTAGAAATTGGTACAGTTACTCCTTTGCCACAAGAGGGAAATCCTAAGCCTAGGTTATTTCGCTTAAAGGATGACAGTGGCCTTATCAACAGAATGGGTTTTAATAATCAAGGGATAGAAGCTGCTGTTGCTAGGTTGAGAAGAAAAAAATCGGATATAATTATTGGTGGGAATATTGGAAAAAATAAAGTTACCCCAAATGAAGAAGCTGCAAACGATTATGCAATCTGTTTTGAAAAACTGTTCCCTTATGTTGATTATTTTGCGGTGAATGTAAGTTCTCCTAACACTCCGGGTTTAAGGGATTTGCAGGAGAAAGCACCTCTTACTGCATTGCTTAATAGCTTGCAGGAATTAAATAACAAAAAGGATATTAGGAAACCAATCTTGTTAAAGATTGCTCCTGATTTAACAAATGAGCAATTGAATGATATTATAGATATTGTTGCTGACACTAAAATTGATGGAGTGATAGCAACCAATACAACTATTGATAGAAGTGGGCTTAAAACAGATAAAAATAAGGTTGATGCAATAGGTAATGGAGGACTTAGTGGTAAGCTTGTTGGGTTAAGATCAACAGAGGTGATAAAGTACTTAGCAGATAAGTCCAACAGAGCATTCCCAATTATTGGGGTGGGTGGTATACACAGTGCTGAAGATGCGCTTGAAAAATTAGATGCAGGAGCAACATTATTGCAAGTGTATACGGGCTTTATTTATGAGGGTCCATCACTAGTGAAAAGAATTAATAAAGCGATACTTAAAAGATGAGTTCCACAATAAAAATAGTGGAGTGCCCCAGAGATGCAATGCAAGGTATCATTGAATTTATTCCTACTGATATTAAGGGAGCATACATCAATCAATTGTTAAAGGTTGGTTTTGATACCATTGATTTTGGTTCATTTGTTTCGCCTAAGGCTATTCCACAATTAAGGGATACTGCTAAAGTTTTGGCTCAGTTGGATTTAGAAAATACAAACAGTAAATTACTTTCCATTATTGCAAATAATAGGGGAGCAGTTGATGCTTGCAGTTTTGAGGAAATTAATTATTTAGGTTTCCCGCTTTCTGTTTCGGAGCAATTTCAAAAAAGAAATACCAATAAAAGCATAGCTCAGGCGCTTAGTGATGTGGAGAAAATTCAGAATTTAACAGTAAATAACAATAAGGAATTGGTGGTCTATTTGTCTATGGCTTTCGGAAATCCTTATGGAGAGAATTACCATCCTGATATAGTAGCGGAACTTACTGAAAAACTACATCAACTAGAAATAGGAATAGTGGCTTTATCGGATACGATTGG
>JBLGCF010000080.1:0-5355 GCA_047617145.1 Thalassomonas sp.
CATGTGGGCTATATAAATAATCTACTTCACACCAAATAGGTCTGATTTCAGTTGTTGCTCTTCCATCTAATCTTTTCCCTTCTGCTAATACTAGATTTCTTATCGCTTCTTTTTCAACATCATGGTAGTATACACCAATTAATTTCGAATCATATTCTTCAACTTCATTTTCTGTTAAGCTTGCAATCCAATCTGTTTTTACAGCTTTGAATTTAATTGATCTTTCATCTTTACCTAAACCTTCATTAGCTACAGCATAAACGGCATCATAAGTATCTGCCTTAATTTTAGCTTTTAAATCAGCATCATGATTTTCATGACAGTATTCTCTTTTTTCAGCTGAAACACCAGCTTTAGCAGCTAATTCTAATTGTGCAGCACATTGTACTTTAATTGCTTCATGCCCAATTTTAATTGCTTCAATCATTTCAGCTTCTGAAACTTCACTCATTTCTCCTTCCACCATTGCAACACTATCAGCTGATGCACCAACCATAAGGTCGATATCTGCATTTGCTAAGTCAGCTGCTGATGGGTTAATTACATAGCTTCCATCAATTCTTGCTACTCTACATTCTGAAATTGGTCCATTAAACGGAATGTCAGAAAGTGCAATTGCAGTTGAAGCAGCAAGTGCAGCTAAAGCATCAGGCTTTACATTAGGGTCATGTGAATTTAAAGATATCATAATTTGAACCTCAGCATGGTAATCACTAGGAAACATAGGTCTTAATATTCTGTCAACCAAACGCATTACCAATATTTCTTGGTCGGTTGGTCTTCCTTCTCTTTTTAAGAATCCTCCAGGGAATCTTCCGTCAGCAGCAAATTTTTCTCTATAATCTACTGTTAAGGGTAAAAAATCTACTCCTTCTCTAGCTTCAAAGCTAGAGACTACAGTTGCAAGCATATGAGTATTACCCATTCTTAGTTCAACTGATCCGTGTGCTTGTTTTGCTAATTTTCCTGTTGAGATAGTAATCTCTCTACCATCTGGTAGTGTAATAATTTGTTTTTCTTCTTTTATCATCTTGTCTTCTTTGTTTATAAAAATTAAAAAAGGCAATAAAAATATTGCCTTTTTTTTGTGTTTGTATCTTCTTGTTATCTTCTAAGACCTAATTCTTTCACTAGCTCTCTGTATTTCAAAATATCTTTACCTTTTAAGTAGTCTAGTAATTTTCTTCTTTTACCAACCATTAATTGTAACGATCTTTGTGTTCCGTAATCTTTACGATTTAATTTTAGGTGCTCAGTTAAATCTGAAATTTTCTTAGTAAATAAGGCTACTTGAGAGTGAACTGATCCTGAATCTTTGGCGTCATTACCAAATTTCTTGAAAATGTTTTCTTTGTCTTGTGTTGTTAAGCTCATGTTTGTCTGTTTAAAACCACTTTAATTTATGGGCTGCAAATTTAGTAAACTAATTGAATAATATACCCTTTTAAAATGTAATTTATTTTTTAATTATTCTAAAGAGTTGTGCTAGCTTTTCCTTTAGGTCTTTTCGGTCTACTATAAAGTCAAGAAAACCGTGTTCTTGTAAAAACTCTGAAGTTTGGAATCCTGAAGGTAAATCCTTCCCAATAGTTTCTTTTACAACCTTAGGTCCAGCAAAACCAATAAGTGCATTTGGTTCAGCAATATTCATGTCTCCTAACATAGAGAAGGATGCGGTAGCACCACCAAAAGTAGGGTCAGTACATAATGATATAAAAGGTAAACCTGCTTTGCTTAGTTGTGCTAGTTTAGCTGATGTTTTTGCTAACTGCATTAAGGAGATACCAGCTTCCATCATTCTGGCTCCTCCTGATTTGGATATGATAAGCATTGGGTGTTTATTTTCACGAGCATAATCAATTGCTCTAGCAATTTTTTCACCAACAACCGAACCCATTGACCCTCCAATAAATGTGAAATCCATTGCTGCTATAACAACTATTTCCCCTTTTAATTTCCCATATGCAGTTCTAACGGCATCTTTTAGACCTGTTTTTTTTTGCATAGCTTTTACTCTATCAGGATACTTCTTTTTATCCTTAAATTTTAAAGGGTCTAAGGATGTCATTTCTTTATCTAACTCTGTAAATTTATTATTGTCAAATAAAATTTCAAAATATTCGGCTGAACCTATTCTGCTATGGTAATTACAGTTAATGCAGCAATGATGATTTCCTTTATGTTCATCAGTAGTAACTATTGTTTTACATTTAGGACATTTACTCCATAGTCCGTCTGGAGTTTCTTTCTTTTCGTGTGTAGAAGTAGTAATCCCTTCCTTTATTCTTTTAAACCAACCCATAATTATGCGTTTGTATTTATGTTATTTAAATCATTAAATGATCGAGTCAATCTAGCTTTAAATGTTAATTCCCCTGCTCTAGTGTATTTTCTTGGGTCATAATATTTTTTATTAGGAAGTTCCTCTCCTTCAGGATTACCAATTTGAGTTTTAACATAATCTCCATTTCCTAAAAAATAATCTCTTACTCCCTCAGTGAATCCCCATTGTAAGTCAGTGTCAATATTCATTTTAATTACGCCATAACTAATTCCTTCAGTAATTTCAGCTTGGCTTGACCCCGAACCACCATGAAATACAAAGTTAATTGGTTGCTTTTCAGTACCAAATTTTTCTTCAATGTATTTTTGTGAATTGTCAAGTATTTTTGGGGTAAGCGCTACATTTCCTGGTTTGTAAACTCCATGTACATTTCCAAAGGCTGCAGCAATAGTAAACTTATCACTTATTTTCATCAATTCCTCATAAGCATAAGCTACTTCTTCAGGTTGAGTGTATAGTTTTGAAATATCAATATCAGTATTGTCTACTCCATCTTCTTCCCCTCCAGTAATCCCTAATTCAATTTCTAAAGTCATACCAATTGCACTCATTCTTTTTAAGTACTTTTTACATAACTCAATATTTTCCTTTATAGGTTCTTCTGATAAATCAATCATGTGTGAAGAATACAATGGTTTTCCGTGTGCTGCATAAAATTCTTCTCCTGCTTCTAGTAAACCATCAATCCAAGGTAATAGTTTTTTTGCTGCATGGTCGGTATGTAAAATGATACTTGCCCCATAAAGTTCAGCCATTTGGTGCACATGCATTGCTCCAGAAATTCCTCCAGCAATTGCTGCATCATGGTTTTTATTGGATAAGCCTTTTCCTGCATAAAATACGCACCCTCCATTCGAAAACTGAATGATTGCTGGCGAATTAAGCTCTGCAGCAGTTTCCAATACTGCATTTACAGTACTGGTGCTACTTACATTTACAGCTGGCAAGGCATATTTATTAACTTTAGCATCAGCAAAAACTTCTTGCACTTGCTCACCTGTTAATACTCCATATTCAAATTTTGACATACTTTTTTTAGTTTTAATTTTAGAAGGAACAAAATTATAAGATTGTAATGAAATGGGGCGTATATTTCCAATAAATTCATATTATTGATTATTAAAATAAAAAAACGGGTGATTACAAAAAATCAGATTAAATATATAAGAGGGTTAGCGCAAAAAAAGAATAGGATTAAGGAGGAATGTTTTGTTGTTGAAGGTGAAAAAAGTGTTGCAGAATTACTGAAATCTTCTTTTCAAATTATTGATTTGTTTGCTACAAAGCAGTGGATTGTTAAAAATAATTATGCCAAAGCGAATGAAGTTAGTGTTGCTGAGCTTGCCCGAATAAGTAATTTGAAATCAGCTAATAATGTATTGGCAGTTGTTAATATTCCTGCAGAAAAAAAGGAAAGGAGTGAGGGGGTAATTTTAGTGCTTGATGATGTGAATGATCCTGGGAACTTAGGTACTATTATTAGGATGTGTGATTGGTTTGGTGTTCAGCAGATTATCTGTTCAAAAAATACTGTAGATATTTATAATCCTAAGGTAGTTCAATCAACTATGGGTTCATTGTTTAGGGTAGGTGTAAGGTATACTGATTTAAGCACATATTTAGCTAAAGTTTCTACTCCTGTTTATGGTGCTTTTATGGGTGGAGAAAATGTTAAAGGCATTAGGGGTAAAAAAAATGCACATTTAGTAATGGGGAATGAGGCAAATGGAATTTCTGTAGAAGTAGAAGAATACATTAGTAAGAAAGTATCCATTAAAAATATTGGAAATAATGCAGAATCATTGAATGTAGCAGTTGCTACTTCAATATTGTTACACGAATTTTGTAATTAATTTCCTCCTGCTCTGAATTGATCTTCCCATCTTAGACCTTCCCATCCACATTCGTTACATACATAGCGTTTGCTGTCAAATATCCTAAAGGTAACATGGTGCATGATTTTATCTTTTAAAACTCTTTTAATTCTGTTAAGAGCTAAATTGCAATCAGGGCAACAATTATTACAATTGGCGCATCTTTTCTTACTTCCTATTCCCAAAAAACGGATGATAAAGAGTAGTAATACATACAGTAGTATTATAATGAATACTAGTAAAAATTGGTCCATAAAATGTGGTTAATAAGGTTCTGCTTTACTTATCTGTTGCCGAAATTAATGAAAAAAATTGTGATTTTGTATGCTTAGCAACAATAAATTTAAAAAACAGTCGTTATAACCTCTTTTTTATTCAAAAGTAAAGGAAATCATCCATCCGTTAGTGCTTAGGTGATTGATAGATTTTGTGTAAACTGTTTCATCCTCCGAAAGCAGGTTCAGAATTCCGTAAGAGAGTTTTATTTGAGGAGAAAATTTGAAGTATTCTAAATAAAAATCAAGGCCAAAACCAATTTCACCCATAAGGTCATTCTTCTTCAATTTCACAATTTCTTGTCCTTCATCATTTATTTTGTCCTGTGATGCAACATCTAAACTGTATTTTACACCTCCTATTACATAGGTTCTGAAATTATTGTAGCGAGCTGATTTGTATTTTATATAAATAGGAAAATCAATAAGTGTAGACTCTATTCGTTTTATTCTTTGATCACTTACTCCATTGCTATCAATAAATCCGTAATTTAAATGTCGCTCCCCAAATACTAGAGTTGGAATAAAGCGTAGGTCGGTAAACTTTCCAATTCTAAGGTTAGATACTATACCAAGATTAAACCCCTTTTGACTATTGGAAAGTAAGGTAAGTAAGGTGTCATTTGTTAAGGTACTACTATTCTTTTGTATGTTAAAATTAAGTTCGTTTATTCCGAGTGTAAAACCAAAATGCAGTTTTTGATAATCATAGCGAATTAAGTTTTGAGGTTTTTTACGCCTTTGTCCGTAGGAGGTGCTTGCTCCTATAAGTAAAAGTAAAAGAATAAAATATTTAATTTGTTTTTGCATTCAGCCCCTAAACGATAAGGATATTATTTTATTGCAATATATAAGGAAACAA
>JBLGCF010000081.1:0-5116 GCA_047617145.1 Thalassomonas sp.
TAGGAAATGCTGCCGATCCTTTTGATATTATTAATAAATATGGGGCTGATGCGACAAGGTGGTACATGATTTCTAATGCACAGCCTTGGGACAACTTAAAGTTTGATGAAAATGGAATACAAGAAGTACAAAGAAAATTCTTTGGTACACTTTACAACACTTATTCTTTCTTTGCATTATATGCGAATATTGATGGATTTAATTATTCTGAAGATGATGTTCCTGTTGAAAATAGAGCTGAAATTGATAGATGGATTCTGTCAGAATTGAATACTTTGATCAAACAAGTTGAAGCAGGTTATGAGGAATACGAACCTACTCGTGTAGCGCGTTTAATTCAGGACTTTGTGATGAACAAACTAAGTAACTGGCATGTTCGTCTAAGCAGAAGGCGTTTCTGGAAAGGAGAATATAACTCTGATAAAGTTTCTGCCTACCAAACGCTTTATGAATGTCTAGAAAAAATTACACTTTTGTCTGCACCTATTGCTCCGTTCTTTATGGACAAGTTATTCCAGGATTTAAATACGATTAGCAAGAATCAATCTGTAACTTCAGTGCATTTAGCAGATTTTCCTAAAGCAGATGAAAGTAAAATAGATGCTAACTTAGAACGAAAAATGCAATTAGCTCAAAACATCACCTCACTTGCTTTATCCCTAAGAAAAAAGGAAATGATAAGGGTAAGACAGCCCTTACAAAAGATCATGATTCCTGTACTAAACCCTAAAATGCAAGAAGATATTAAAGCAATTTCAACTATTGTTTTAAGTGAAATTAATGTTAAGGAAATCGCTTATCTAACAGAAGATTCTGATGTTTTAACCAAACAAATAAAACCTAATTTTAAAACACTTGGGCCTAAATTTGGAAGACACATGAAGTTAATTTCTGGAGTTATAAGCCAATTTACTGGCGAAAACATAAAGCAAATTGAGAAGGAAGGAGTTTATCAAATCAATGATGAAATTACGATTGACCTAACTGATGTTGAGATAAGTTCAGCAGATATTCCTGGCTGTATAGTTGCAACAAATAATGGCTTAACAGTTGCATTGGATATTACACTTTCTGATGAATTGAGAGAGGAAGGTTTGGCAAGAGAATTTATAAATCGTATACAAAACTTAAGAAAGGATAGTGGTTTTGAAGTTACTGACAAGGTAAAAATACAGGTTGAAAAAAATGATAGCTTAACAGCTGCTATTAAGAATAATTTCACTTATATTTGTGATGAAACTTTAGCTGTGCAATTAGATTTTGAAGAGCATACAATATTGAATGGCTCTGAGATTGAGTTAATTGACAATATTTCAACTAAAGTTCTGATTATTAAAAATTAAAATTATGGCAGAAAAAACTACATATACAAAAGACGAACTTAAAGGGTTTAAACAACTAATCCTAGCTAAAATTATAAGTGCTCAAGACGATTTAAATATTTTAAGAGCAGCTACTGCAAATGATTCTGATAATGGAACAGAGGACACGTCCCCTACCTTTAAACAATTTGAAGAAGGGTCATCAACACTCTCAAAAGAAGAAAACATTAAGCTAGCTGAAAGACAAGCAAAATTTATTAGAAGCCTAAACAATGCCTTAATCCGTATTGAAAATAAAACTTACGGTATCTGCAGAGTTACTGGTAAATTAATTGCTAAAGAAAGGCTAAACCTTGTCCCTCATGCAACACTAAGCATTGAAGCTAAAAACGCGCAATAATCTGTTTTGAAAAAAATATTTTTCACTGCCTTTATTCTTATTATTCTTGATCAAATTCTAAAAATTTGGATTAAAACCCATTTCTTTTTAGGAGAGGAATATCAAGTTTTCAATTGGTTTATTATTCACTTTACCGAAAATAATGGCATGGCTTTTGGCATGGAATTTGGTGGATATACCGGAAAAACAATACTTACCCTTTTTCGAATAATTGTAGTTGGGCTTGGCATAAAATATGTTTTTGATTTAGTAAAAAAACGACTGTCAAATGGTGCTTTAATTGCCTTGGGATTAATTATCGGAGGTGCAATTGGCAATATTATTGACAGTTCCTTCTATGGAATTATATTTAATGAAAGCTACAATAATGTCGCAAGCTTTATGCCTGAAGGGGGAGGCTATTCTTCTTTGCTTCATGGAAAAGTAGTTGACATGTTCTATTTTCCATTAATGAATAGTCATTTCCCTAATTGGTTGCCAATTTGGGGTGGCGAACACTTCATCTTTTTCCGTCCAGTATTTAATATTGCTGATGCCGGCATATCAGTAGGAATATTTATGATTCTGCTTTTTTACAGGGGAGAGTTCAATTAAAGTAAATTATTCTTTAATAAAAATTCAGCAATCTGTACAGTATTAGTAGCAGCTCCTTTTCTTAAATTATCTGCTACCACCCACATATTTAATGTGTTTTCTTGTGTAAAATCCCTCCTTATTCGCCCTACAAAAACTTCATCTTTTCCTTTCGTATTTATTGGCATAGGGTATTCGTTGGCTTTAGGATTGTCTAAAACTGCAACCCCTTCCATACTAGCCAAAACAGCTTTCAATTCAGGTATCTCAAAATCATTTTCAAAGGTAACATTCACACTTTCTGAATGCCCTCCATCAACAGGTACACGAACTGCAGTTGCTGATACTTCTATCTGCTGAGCTAGTATTTTCTTAGTTTCATTTGTAAGTTTCATCTCTTCCTTAGTATAATCATTCTCCAAAAAAACATCACAATGAGGTAATACATTTTTATAAATAGGATGAGGGTAAACCATATCTCCCTCCAGTGAAAGCTCTTCATTTTCCAGTTGCTCAACTGCTTTTATTCCAGTACCACTTATGGATTGATAAGTAGAAACTACTACTCTTTTTACACCATACTTTTTATGAAGTGGAGCAAGCGCCATCACCAATTGTATAGTGGAGCAGTTCGGATTTGCAATTATCATATCCTCTTTTTCAAGTTCCCCACCATTTATTTCAGGAACAATCAACTTGTGATTTTTATTCATTCTCCAATATGAAGAATTGTCAATTACCTTACATCCTTTTGCCGCTAATTTTGGCGCCCAAATTTTTGAAATCTCACTCCCAGCAGAAAATAAAGCAAGTTCTGGTGGGTTTTCTAAAAGAGTAGTTAAACTAATAATTTCAAATAGTTTTCCATTAAACAAAATGTTTTTACCACAGGACTTTTCAGACGCAACAGGAATTAAATCAGTAATAGGAAGGTTTCTCTCTTCCAAAACTTTCAATATTTCCTGGCCTACCATACCTGTAACGCCTACAATTGCTAATTTCATATATAAACTTTCTTTTTTTTACTCTCCAAAAGTACTACATTTACCCTCTATGAAGAAGTACTTTTTTATTTTTATCTTATTTAGCCTTCCCTCCGTTAGTTTTGCTCAATTTACTGATGATTTTTCTGATGGAGATTTTACAACTAATCCAACCTGGATTGGTCATAATGGGAACTTTGAGATTGACAGTTTAAAACAATTGCACTTAAATGATACTATTGCTAATACTTCTTATTTAACAACCGAAAGTAAAGCTATTATAAATGGCATTTGGGAGTTCGGAATTAAAATGGGCTTTTCTCCCTCAACCTCTAACTATTCTAAAGTTTATCTCATTTCTAATAATGTTAATCTCACCTCTTCTTTAAACGGGATCTATGTGCGTATCGGAGGAGAGAGTGGTACAATTGATGATGTAAGTTTATATGTTCAAAATGGGTCTACTACTTCAAAAATTATTGATGGTATAGATGGAATTGCAGCCATAGATCCTGATTTAAAAATAAAAGTTACTCGAGATAGTATTGGAAACTGGGAGTTATTTGTTGATACTTCAAATCAATATATATTGCAAGGATCTGCTTTTGAAAATAGCATAACAACTTCCAATTATTTTGGGATTTATTGCAAATATACTTCAACACGATCCGATTTATTTTGGTTTGATAATTTTAATGTCAGTGGAACTTATGACACCTCTACAATACCTCAAGTTAATATAAATGATATTGTAATTAATGAATTTTTTGCTGACCCTACCCCATCAATTGGTTTGCCTAAACACGAATATATTGAACTCTATAATCGTACAAATAAAGCAATTAGTTTAACGGATTGGTCCATCACTATGGGTACAAGTCAAAAGCAATTTCCTTCATCAATTATTGAAGCCGATAGTTTTGTTATTTTGATAAAAGATGCCGTAATGGATAGTTTTCCAAGCAATATTTCAAAGATTGGTTTCCCCTCAATTTCTCTTACAAATGGAGGGGCAGATATCATCCTAAAAGACAATAATGGAAAGGTTATAAACGCAATTTCATATACCGAGAAATGGTATAATGATGATAATAAAAATGAAGGGGGCTGGAGTATTGAACAGGTAAACCCTAATCTTTTCTGTGAAGGACATAGTAATTGGAGAGCTTCTATTGCGAATATTGGCGGAACGCCTGGAAAACAGAATTCTGTTTTAGGACAAAATGTATTTTCAGAAAGTTTGCGCATTATAAAGGCATACCCACTAGATAGCAATACGCTTTCAATATATTTTAATAAGCAACTAGATAGCTTAATGCTTACTGATGTTTTAAAATTTAACAGCAATAATATTAATCCAGTTATGGCCAAACCTGTTGCTCCATTTTTTAATAGTGTTAATTTAACTTTTGCTTTCAATTTTGAAGTAACTGATGATTACATGCTCTATTTTAGTTCTTTACTTAAGGATTGTAATAGCCAAAGTGTTTCTCCTAATTGGTTCAGCTTTGGAGTGCCACAATTAGCTAATGAAAAAGATATTATTATAAATGAAGTCCTATTTAATCCAAAAGAGGATGGAGTGGATTATCTAGAAATCTATAATAATTCTAATACATTTATAGATTTATCAGAATTAAGAATCGCTAATTTTTTTGAATTTGGAGGGATTTTGAATACTGAAAATTCGAAAATAATTACAGAAGAACCATTCATTATTAAACCTTCAGAATACTTAATATTAACTACTGATTCAGCAAAAGTAAAGGCACAATATGAAACAGAGAATCCTTATGCTTTTATTGAAATGGAGAGCTTACCATCGCTTTCTAATGATC
>JBLGCF010000082.1:0-5085 GCA_047617145.1 Thalassomonas sp.
ATTTCAGGAGAAAATTATTATCCACAGTTGCATGCAATTGAATGTAGAATTAATGCTGAAGATCCTGAAAATAACTTCAGACCTTGCCCTGGTTTAATCACTAATTTTCATGCTCCAGGAGGTCATGGAATAAGAATTGATACACATGTATATGCTAATTATATGATCCCTCCATTTTATGATTCTATGATTGCTAAAGTAATCACAGTTGCACAAACAAGAGAAGAAGCAATTGCTAAAATGGAAAGAGCATTAGATGAGTTTATTATTGAAGGAGTAAAAACAACCATTCCTTTTCATCAGAAATTAATGAAAGATAAAGATTTCCGAGCTGGAAATTACACAACCAAGTTCATGGAAACATTCGAAATGTAAAATAAAAGCCCACTTTTTAGTGGGCTTTTTTATTCATTCCTAATAGGCTAAATCTAACTCATTAAAATGAGTTTAATCATTTACTCAACAACTATTGATCGTTGGGCAGCACCAAATGGAGTTTGAACTTTAACTAGATAAGCACCACTCTTTAAGCTTGAAATATTTGCTTTTACTAATTTAAGATTATTGACATCTGAACTTAAAACTACACGTCCTAGAAAATCAATTATTTGATATGATGATATTGTTGTTGCGTCCACATGTAAATTTAATTTTTCACTGGCTGGATTTGGATAAATGATAAACCCTTTATTTAATAATTCTTCAACTGATGATGGCACGCAAGCTGATGCATCATATGTCATATTAGAAAAATCAATGAAACAAACATAATCAATACTATCAACAAATGGATTTCTATTACCTTGAAGAGAATCAATAAAATCATTTCGTGCAATTTCCCAATTATCTGGAGGATCTTGAAAATGCCATTGTTTCAAAATCATTTGATCTTGACTACTTGGTAGAGCCCAACTGTTTCCATCAATTGAATTGTAACAAATTGCTTCATACATAATAGCTCTTGCTGCATCACCTTTATGAACATCTCTAGGCTCAAAAACAGTCTCCCCATTGGCATTAGTGCCAGATTTACAACCTAAAAAAGAAGATGTCTCATTCACAACTTCTGCTAAAGGATTATTACTTCTTAAAATATTTGCTGAATTTAAATTTGATGGAAATAAATGGTGAAAATCACTGTACTCTGGTAAAGATGTTGCTGGGTTTGTCGGCATCCAACTATGACAATAGGTGTGCTCGCGACTATATCCATTTGTTGTAAAATCAAAAGGTTCACTGTATATTTTATTTTCTCCACTATAGACGCAAGTAATTACCCTTTGATCTTCTATTGTATCCCTAGATTCAAATAAAGAAATCATTAAATCATCATAATTACTATAAAACTGCATTTGATGAGGATTAATTAAAGCATGAAGATCATCCATAAATGAGAGTGATCCTGTATTCAAACTGCTATAATAGGAAACTGGTATCATTGATCCCGGTGTAATAATGTTACCAGTTAAAGGTGCATTGATATTGTAATTTCTAAAATTATCTGGGCCATTGTAGGTGTAAATAGCAAAATAATAATTTGTTCCTGCTATAATATTATTGGGAGATAAAGATGCTGTATTGCTACTGAATACCACTTGAGCATCCCCAATAATATCTCCTCTTTGATAAACAGTTCCATCTAAAGGAACTGCTGTTATAGTAGCACCTTCCCTTCTTAAAACTAAATACCCATCAACTGAGCTAACGGAAGTAAAAGAAGCGTTTATACTATATGTTTTTACATTTGGAAATATCAAATTTGTTGCCTGGACTATAGGCTCGGATGCTAGATTACCTCCAATTCCATATAGATTAATAATGTAAGAAGGCTCGTCTACATCATTACTAGAAATTGTTAAAACTGCAATTCTTGTTCCCGCACTAGCTGGAGTGAAATTCAATACTAGATCATCAGAACTAGCAGCTAATACATTTGGAGGAAAAGATACTACTGAAAAATCAGCTGAATTTGCTCCAGAAACTGTAGCAGAAGAAATATTTAATGTATTTGAAGTCCCAAGGTTTTCTATAGTTAAGATTGTTGAATTTAATGTTGCTACTGGAGAATTAATAACATAAGTATCTCCAGAAACAATGGTGGATACGCCCTGTTTTACATTTATTTCCTGAGCTGCAGAGGCAGCACCTATATCAACACTTACATCATCTAAACCAATATTTCCAGTTACTTTATTTGTATATATAAAGCGTATAAATCGTGTTGTTGATTGTGGTACATCTGTATACATTGTATAACTTGCATTCGGAGGCGAGGTGTGAGTATTTAAAGTTGCCCATGTAGAACCTAGATCTGACTCTTCAACAGTAAAAGTTCCTCCTGAAAACCCATTTCCTGTAAGAAAATATGTTAGATTTCCTGGAGAACTGTTAAAATTAATCATCAAATAATCGCCAGTACCATCAAATTTTATTGAAGATGGAGGTGTAGGTGCTGATGCAGTATAAAAACCTGTTCCTGACTCTGTCCATCCAGCAGGTAAATTTGTAGTTGTAAAACTCCAAGTAGTTGGAAGAATAGCCTGTGAATAAGCTACTATGCTTATTAGTACTGCACTCATTAATAATATTCTCTTTTTCATTTCTTTTTTTATTTTTTATTAAAAATTTAATCTTGCTGACAAATTCAGCCTTCTTCCTAAACCAAAAAACACACTAGCAGATTTGGCATCAAAATCATAGCTTGGATCTGTGTTATACCCATCATTATTTTTTGCATCAGAAATATACATCTCATCCAGCAAATTAAGAACACTTAACTTAATATCTAATTTATGATTATTTGATATCTTAAACTTATACCCACAATGTAAATCAATTAACTGATAAGATGGAATTATCCAACTCTCTCTTCCTGAATTTTCTCCACTTAAAGTGGCTGCATCAAAATCAGAATAATAATCAGCAAAATAAGTGCCTCTTAATTTTATATAAGATTTATACGTTGGTTCATACCTAATACTCAAACCATATTGTGTTTGTGCTGCATCACCAACATGAACACCATTTGCATTATATTGTAAAGTATCGGAATTAGTATTACCTAACTCAAATGAAGGAGCGTTATTATCACTATCTAAAATGATAGCCTCTCCACCAGAAGTCCACTTCCAATCTCCTAAAGAAAGTAATCCTTCAACACTCAGCTTTTGGTTAAATTTATATGACCAATCTATTTCCAACCCTTTATGTAAAGCATTCATAGGAACAACATCTGAATACCTAATTCCTCCAATAGCTGAAGAAATATTGGCTGGTTTATTTTTCCAAATGGTAAAATAGGTGTTTATATTTGTCGAAAAAGAAGAAGAACGGAAAGAATACCCACCTTCAATCGCCTTAACTTCTTCATTATTAATATACGTCTGTAAAGTATTACTTTGAGTATATATATTACTGAATTTTGGAGCTTTTGAAATATATCCTGTATTAAAAAACACATTATTGTATTCATCTACATTTACATTTGCTCCAGCCTTTACTGTGTATCCTCTTATCCACTTCCAATGAGTGGAAGCATATTTTGCCTCCTCAGATAATGCATTATAAACCTTTCCATTGTGATGTATCTCATCATAAGTTAATTGCTTCTTACCGTCTATAAATACTGTTGATGTTCCTAATGCCTCATTGAATGTTGTATCATCAAGCACTAAATCCTTCTTTTTGAAATAATCAATTCGTTTATACGCAGAATTAGAACCTGAGATATTTAAAAAAGCACTTAACATACCATTACTATATTCGGCTTGGGAAAATACTCCACTCCATTTGACAATTGCATCATTATGGTATCCTATCATATCACCTTCTTTTTTAATAAGAGAATTCTGTGTTTGATTTACTGCATCAATTGCATAATCACCACCTAATAAATCATATATTTCGCTATAATGTTCTCCTTTATAATAGCGCATATCTATTCCTCCTGCAAGAGATAATTTATCAGTTGCTTGATAATTTAAAGTAGATAAACCTCCATACCAATAATGATTATTGATTGATGATTTTAAGTAACTTCCTGTTTTATATTCAGTATCAGAAAATTCATCATCTATAATTGGACCAAAAGGACCTGCTCCAATATTTCCATCATAAGCAGCTTGTAAATCTTGTTGCCCATTTTTTTCTCCTATGCCTTGTGATCTTGTTCCTCCTCCTTGCCCTAGAGAAGCATAAAGAATATTTGACACATAAAACTTATCATTTACAGTCCAGAAATCTCTTAATGATAATTGTGGCTTATGGTAATAATTCTGCCTTGTATTTAAAATTTCTCTATTATGTATAGTATCCCCATTACCATCTAAAGTCCATCTATCTAAGTTGCCCCAGAATTTATTATACTTAGTTCCCTTATTGATAATTCTGTCTGAAAAATCTGAATCATCTCCCAATGAACGAGCAAAAGTAGAATCATAAGTTGCTATATCGCTTTTATAAGCTCTTTGTCCGTGTTTTTGAGGTGCACCCATTGCAGAAAAACTAAGGATATGATTTCCTAATTCTTTCTGCATTTTTGCATAGTAGAAGAATCCCTCACTCCAAGTTTGTTCAACATACCCATTTCCCTTCTTATAAGAACCAGCTAAAGTATAGCCCCATCCATTATCCAATTTACCTGAATTATATCCTAAAGAAGTTCGCATTTTCCCGTAAGAACCTACCGATTGTTTTATGGTTCCTCCCGCTTTATTTCCTGTTCCTTTTGTTAAAATATTCATAGTACCTCCAACTGATGGAATAGCAATTTTAGACGCACCTAATCCTCTTTGCACTTGGATATTAGAAGTTACAGCATCCAAACCAAACCAATTAGACCAATACACCCAACCATTTTCCATATCATTCACCGGAATACCATCAATCATTACAGCTACATTTCTTTGATTAAATCCTCTAATGGTAATTCTTGCGTCCCCATCTCCTCCACCTGTCTGTGTTGCATACACTCCAGGAGTCGAATTGAGTATCATAGGAATATCTTGTGAGGCTAATTCCTCACTTATTTTTTTCAAGGGAATCGTTGAAAAAGCAACTGGGGTTTCTCTATCGCGAGCTATATCA
>JBLGCF010000083.1:0-5030 GCA_047617145.1 Thalassomonas sp.
TCTCAAATTAAATCTGTTAAGTAGTTAGTTTGGAGATAATCTTTTTTAAAGGTAATATCTGTTTTGTGTGTTCAATAGATGGGCCAGCACACCAAACTGTTTTGTAAGTGCTGCTGAATGCTGCTTTTTCTACTGATTTCATTCCTTTGAAATAGGTAATCATTTTCACCCATTTCTTTATTTTTTTATTCTTGCTCATCAGTTTTTCTAGCCAATTTTGGGTAGTTCCTGATTTCTGAACATAAGGAGTGTTGATTACCGTACAAGGCGTTCCTGATATTTTAGTAGTAAAAACAATATCTTCTTTCCCATAATCTACACAGGCTTGTTTGTATTCTTTCGAAATATGTGCTTCCTCACAAGCAATAAAGGGTGAGCCAATGGAAAGTCCTGCTGCTCCTAAATTCATGATTGTGTCAATCCCTTGTTTTGTACCAATTCCTCCAGCTGAAATTACAGGAATATTACAATTCTTATTTAAGAGTGGAATAATTTCTTCTGGAGTTAATTTTCCGGCATGCCCTCCAGCATTGCTGTTGACAGCAATTACAGCATCAGCCCCCAATTCCTCTACTTTTTTGGCATATTTTTCCTCTACTACATCACAAAAAACTTTTATTCCTTTGGGTTTGCATTGTTCAATTACATCCTTAGGACTTCCTAATGAAGTAATGATAAAATCTACTTCTAACTCAACACAAGTCTTTAATTGTTGCTTCATTTTTATGTTGGACTTATTTACAATTAAGTTGATCCCTAATCCTTTACTTGTTGTGTTGCTTCTTATTTCCTTTATTGCTTCTCTAAACTGTTCATCAGTTCGGTAATTTAAAGCTGGAATACAAGCTGCAATCCCTGAGTTCATTGCTTCTATCATCATTTTGGTATTGGTTACCAAAAACATAGGAGCCATTATTATTGGGTATTTTACGTTAAGTAATTGGGCTAAAGATATTTTTTCCATTGAGAGATTATAAAAAACAAAGATAGAAGTTATTCTGAATTTATTTCAGAATTTGAAGAGCAGGATTTATTTTGTTATGCTTATTGAATTATCTGTTTTTACTATTATGTGATCTCCATATCCATAAACCGTTATGCCATCATAACTTGTTTTCTTTGTTATAGAATAAATTGAAGGGTCTGGCGCAGTGAATCCCATAATTATTACTAATACAAGCATTCCGCAGATAGCCGATAATATTCCTGTTGTAAAGTTGTTTTTAGTTTTCATCTTTTTAATTTTTTGGTTAATAATTGTAAAACTACTAAAAACTATTATATTTTCATAAACAGATGCTGCTACAAGTTAAGAATGATAAAATATTTAAAACTTATATCTTAATTGGAGTTTTACTTCAGTCATTTTATTGCCTTCAATTTCATCCCAACCACTTTTTAACACCATTCTATCGGTATAAGTAGTGTGTGCAATGCGCAACCAAAAATCCAAATTGCGAATAATATTGCATTTCGCAACTAAATATATTTTACTTCCTTTTCCGTAATAAGCAGGAATAGAGTAGCCATAAAGCACATCATTTTCATAGGCATAAATTCTGCTATCATAAGTAGGCGTGTTAAACAATACATATCTGCTTGTAAAACTAATTTTACTAAATAGAGGTTTGTATTTTACATCCTGATAAAGCATATATCCCATTTCTTGCTGATTTCCCAGATTGATAAAGCTTGTTTCCAATCGGTTGGCAAAAGCCCAGTTATCTCCTTCCTTGTAATTAATATGAAAACGAAAATTGTCTTTTCTTTTTCCGCTAATTTCTAATGATTCAGGTAGTTGCTCCTCCTTAATCTCTGATTTGTAGCGTACATACATTTTTGTGGCTCTATTGATTTTATAATCTGCTTGCAAGAGGTAATCATTCCCTTTTGTTGGCGCATCCACTCCAAACCTTAACCATGGAAAATCATAATGATCAGCATATCCTTTTATTTTGAATTTATGACTAGGTGTAAATTCTAGCCCAAAATAAACGCCTTTTTCATTTTGAGAAGATCGTTCAGCAAAGGCATTGGCATACTCACTTTGGTATTCTTTGGAATAGTCTCTGTAGAGTAAGGAGGCCGAAATAGTTTTGTCTAGCCCTAACATAATACCATTTACATGGGCAATCCCTCCGTTTTCACTTTTTCCAATTTCCCCAAAAAAGTTCATGTTTTTATATAGATACTGATAATCCATACCGAAATTTTGGTTGGTATTTCCATTAAAATCAAACTGATTGTAAGTGTAAATATTCTTTTGATAATCACCGTCAATTTGTGTTTTATAATAAGACATACCAAGGTTCATATTTTTCAAATTATAGTTAGCGTGCATACCATAATGATTTTGTAGAATCACATTTTTATCTTTCAGCTCGTTTTCTGTTCTGTGCATTCCTGTACCTTGGATAGAGGAGAAAGCAAGTTCATCATTTTCTAAAGTGTCAACAATATTTGCATCCACTTTATGGTAAGATAAAAAGGCGATAATTTCTAAATTTTTAAGAGGAGCTATCTGTATTGCTCCGCCTCTAAAAAATAAATTTTCAGCAGCAGCCGTGTGGGCTTTTATCAAATTTCCACTTTTCTGAATATTAATTACTTCTGATGATTTTCCAAAACTCATCCCACTTTGCATTGTTAGGCCTTGCCCAAAGTTCATTTGATAGTCACCAATAATTATATTTTTTATTTTGCCAATATTTTTAGCTTGCAAATGAGCTGAATAAAAATCAAAACCATAAGGTTGATTGGGTCCTGAAAAATTTTCTCCAGCATCTTTTTCTGCTGTAATTCCTGCTTGTAAATAATTGTTTTTCAGTCGGTATTTAAAGTAAGTTCTGTGTGGATTTCCAAGGTAGTGTTTTTCATTATTTTCATCAGATAGATAGCCTTTTTGCTCTTGTAAATAAAACTGATCCCTAATAATTATATATTGCTTAATATTAGATAAAAGTTGTGTGCTGCTTATCTGTGAATTAATGCTAATGAATGGAAGTAGGTTTTGAATCGTTTGCACATCAAAACCTGCAATAGTTTGCAGTTCCAAGTAGGAGAGTAGTTTGCCATTTCTATCAATATGCAAGAGTAATTTATCAATTTGGTAAGCATTCAAAAAGTACAATTCTCTTAACTCTTCTTTTGTTGTATTGTTCAGGTTTATTGGGTTTTCAGCAAAATGATAGAGCGCCTCATACAATTCAGCATAATCTAGTTCTTCTTCTGATTCCTCAGCAATTTGCTCAATTATTTCTTCTAGTAAGGGATTGTTCTGCTGTCCGAAACTATTGATTGAAAAAGTAAGGAATAAACATATTGCAATAAGTTGTTTCATCTTAAAAAGTACTACTTACTGAGATTTGAGGCGAATATCCTAAAATTGGATGCTTATTTACTGCTATATCAATTTGTATTTTGTTTAAGCTATAGCCAATCCCAAAGGAATTTTTAGCAGGATTGGTGCTAAACCCAGTTCTCAGAGCAAGCTCATTTATTATTTTGTACTCAATACCAAGATGTAAATTTCCGTTTTGTTCGCTCTCCAAACTTCCTTCCGTGAACACACTTACTTTTTGGTTGGCATCATAGCGCAATCCTATTCTGAAAAGGGAAGGGATATTTTCATCTTCAGTTAGTTTTACTGTTGTCGGATTAAAAATATGAGCACCTAACAGTAACTCCTTGCTGAGCTGTTTTTGAATCCCAATTTCAAAAGTAAAATTATGAAGGGAGTTAGTGCCCTCTTGTATATAAGCTCCTAAATAATCTAGTTGTACACCAATATTAAAACTTTTGCTTAATTGTTTCCCAAAAGCCAATCCAATTTTAGTTTCATTGTATAAGTCAAACCCAAAGTAGTCTAGGTTTATTCCAATAGCACCCCCATTTACTGGGATGGCACAAGCAACAGTATGGCGGTTTAATTCACTTAAAAGAAACTGATTTTCTGAGCCTAATCCAAAAGTAAATTTGCTAATGTTTGCTAACCCTGCTTGATTGGAAAAACTGCTCCAGACTGTAGTTTGGGTTAATCCGCAACCTCCTAATGCATTGGTTTGGGCATCCTTGTTTTGGCTAAAACCATGGAGGTAGAAGAGTACAAGTAATATGGAAAATAAAAAGGACCTCATTTGAGGCCCTAAGATATTAAATTTATTGAACCCTGAAAGGGTATTCATGGCTTGCCAAATCCTTATTGGCTTTCACAATTTTTAGCTTTAAGTTTTCTTTGTACTCATTTACTTTAGTATGAATTTCTTCATTGTCAGTTGCTAATATTTGTGCCGCTAATATTCCTGCATTTAGGGCGCCATCTAAACCAACAGTTGCTACTGGTATTCCAGGAGGCATTTGTAAAATGGATAGGATAGAATCCCACCCGTCAATTGAAATGGACGAACGGCAAGGGACTCCAATTACAGGAACAGTTGTAAAGGATGCAACTACTCCTGGTAAATGTGCAGCACCTCCTGCACCTGCAATAATTACTTTTATTCCGTTTTTCCTAGCATTGCTTGCAAACTCTTCAACTAGTTGTGGTACTCTGTGTGCCGACAATGCATTTATTTCAAATGGAATCTCCATGTCGTTTAAAAATTCTGCTGCCTTTTTCATTATTGGCATGTCAGATGTACTTCCCATAATTATACTTACTACTGCTTTCATATTGTTTTATTTAAGACTGCAAATATATTGTTTATTATTATGCTGTACTTAGTCAATACTAATTGATTTTTCAAAATTTACTTTACACATTATATATAAGAGTTTAATATAGTGTTTGATGTTTTGCTAAATAGTTTTAAGTAACGAAAAACGGACACATTATATATATGTAGTTTTAAGCTTAGTTATGTTCTTTCATTTTGGTTATTATATTCCTTTACTTTTCCAGATTCTAAATGATTAATCTTCACACATTATATATATAGGAGTTTCTTCATGTTGCACGGCAGCCTCAATTCCATCTGTGTTATTTTAGCATAAAACCAAACTCTAAAAAGTATTTTGGCTATTTTGTATGA
>JBLGCF010000084.1:0-4910 GCA_047617145.1 Thalassomonas sp.
AATCTTCATCATAAGGTAATTGCAAAAATTGAAAAGCCAGAGGCAATAGAAGACATAGATGAAATAATAGATGCAACTGATGCGATTATGGTTGCAAGGGGAGATTTAGGGGTTGAAGTACCTCCACATAAAGTACCTGTTTATCAGAAAATGATTGTTGAAAAATGCATTAGAAAAGCAAGGCCAGTTGTAATTGCCACTCAAATGTTAGAAAGCATGACGGACAACCCAACAGCAACAAGGGCGGAAGTAAATGATGTTGCAAATTCAGTTATTGATGGTGCTGATGCAGTGATGTTAAGTGGAGAAACTTCAGTAGGAAAGCATCCAATAAAGGTAGTGGATACTATGCGAAAAATTATTAGAGATGTTGAGGCTAGTGAACATAATATTTCTAAAAACACTATTGAACGACCTTTAACTGATGATAGTAGATTGCTAAGTAATGCAATCTGTTCTAATGCGACTAATATTGCAAAGCAGACTAATGCAAAAGCAATAATAACGGTTACTTATTCTGGATTTAATACGATAAAAACATCCAGCTATAGGCCTCATGCATTTATCTATGCCTTTACAAATAATCATACGATTTTAAACACCCTAAGTTTAGTTTGGGGGGTGCAAGGTTTTTATTACGATAGAGGAGCAACAACTGACCAAACTATACGAGAAACAAAAGAAATTTTAAGAGATGGTAATTTCTTGAAAAAAGGAGATTTAGTAGTAAATTTAGCCAGTATGCCAGCTCAAGAAAAAGGCATGACAAACATGATGAAATTAAGTAAAATAAAATAACACCAAAAATGATAAATACAGCATTATTAGCAGAAATTTGTAAGGTAGCGGGAGCCCCAGGACACGAACAAAGAGTAAGAAAAATTGTACTAAGAGAGGTAGAGTCCTTAGTAGATGAAATAAGAATTGACAATATGGGAAATGTTGTAGCAATCAAAAAAGGAAAAGAAAGTAAACGAGTAATGATTGGCGCTCATATGGATGAGATCGGATTTATTGTTACTCACATTGATGACAAGGGGTTTGTTTATTTCCATACTTTAGGTGGTTTTGACCCAAAAACATTAACCGCACAAAGAGTAATTATACACGGAACAGAAGATGTAATTGGGGTAATGGGAGGAAAGCCAATTCATTTAATGAATGCTGCTGATAGAGCAAAAGTTCCCACTATTAAAGATTACTTTATTGATACAGGAAGACCAAAAAAAGAGTTGGATAAAATTATTTCTGTTGGGGATACTATTACTAGAAGTAGTGAATTGATTGAAATGGGTGATTGTATAAACTGTAAATCATTAGACAATAGAGTTTCAGTGTTTATACTTATTGAGATGTTCCGTGAGATGAAAGAAACCCCTCCTTATGATGTTTATGGTGTATTTACTGTGCAAGAAGAAATAGGAATTAGAGGTGCTAATGTTTCATCAATGGATATAAATCCTGATTTTGGTTTTGGTTTAGATACTACCATTGCTTGGGATACTCCAGGAAGCACAAAGCAAGAACAAGTTTCTGCTTTGGGAGAAGGGGCTTGTATTAAAGTGATGGATTCTTCTACTGTATGTGATTATAGAATGGTAAAATACATGAAGGAATTATCAAAGAAGAAAAAATTAAAAACACAATTGGAGATATTACCTGCAGGAGGAACAGATACGGCAGGGATACAAAGAATGAACCCGGGTGGTTGTATTGCGGGGGCGGTTTCTATACCAACTAGGCATATACACCAATCAATTGAAATGGTACATAAAGAAGATGTAAGAGGGGCAATTGATTTATTACGGCACTCAGTAGAAAACTTACACGCCTATGACTGGAATTTCAAATAAAAACTAAAACTATGAAAAAACTATTATTTGTATTAGCATTTGCTTTTATTGGACAGCAAGCTTTCTCTCAGAGTGGGCTGTATATTATTACTCTTTCATTTGCAACAGCTGCACACCCTTCAGGATGTGATTCTGATAATACTGATGAATTATGTCTTACTATAATACCCCCAACTGGAGCACAAACATATAGGTGTATATCAAAACATATTCATACCTCATCTTCACCGTTATTAATATTACACCAAGAGCTTAACGACATTATTCTTCAGGGATATAAATTGATTGAAACAAATAATGGAGATAGTGAAGATAATGGTCTTATTAATATTACCGAGTTAAATCCTGGAACAACCTGGTATTTTGCCGCCCCTTGAAGTGCAAGTGGTCTAGAAGAAGTTTCTACGACCTTAAAGAGTTTTATCATAAGTCCTAATCCTACAAACACCTTTGTAGATATTTCATTAGATTACCCTTTAAAAGGAGAAGGTGAAGTCGTATTTATAAGTGAAGGGGGCTATATATTTCACAAACAAAGTATTGGAAAAATTCTTAAAAACGAAAAATACAATATTGACATTTCTAAAATTCCTGCAGGTAAATACCTTGTAACAATCGTTAACGGTAAAACCTACACCACTCCACAAAAGCTAATTGTTTTTTAAAAAAGTTGAGGTTTTTTAAAGGGTTAGAGAATCCCTAAACCAATAGCAATAGCCATTAGCATGATCATTACTGCAACAGTAATTTGCACAAAAGTAGTGGTAATTTTCTTTAGAAGCTTTTTACCAATTAAAGCGCCAGCAAATGCAGCAAGCACAGCCGCTAAAAGAAAATTGACGTTTTCTTCTACTCCTATAGAGGTGTATTTTGTGAAATAAACCGAGACTCTTGAAATGTCAATAACAGAGGAAATCATTACTCCAGTAGCAATAAAACTTTCTTTGCTCAATCCGTACTTAATTAAAAAAGCACTTCTTAGCGCCCCTTGATGCCCCGATAGTCCGCCAAAAAAACCACTAATAACCCCTCCAATAAATAGTTTGTTTTCAGCAAATTCTAATTTTTTGAAAAAAGGAATTAATTCTAAAAAGGCAAAACCAAACATTAAAAAGGAAATCACCAATTTTATAGGAGTTATTACAAACTCTTTCCCGCCAAGAGTATAAACATACCCCTCTGTGGTTTCGGAAAAGGACATTAATAACCACGCACCAATAAGTGCGCTAATTACAGCAGGAGCGCCAAATTTTATTACAATTCTCCAATTTGCTTCTTTCCCTACCAAGTACATTTTAAAAAGATTGTTTAGCAAATGAACGACTCCGGTTAAAGCAATTGCCATTTCCAAAGGAAAGAAAAGTGCAAAAACAGGCATTAGGATAGTCCCTAAACCAAAACCAGAAAAGAAAGTGAGTAGTGATGCAAAAAATGCAGCTAAGCAGATAAAGAGAATTCCCATTTATTGTTAGATACTTTTGTCGAACTGCTTTAAAAAACGTACATCATTCTCAAAAAATAGACGCAAATCCTTCACTCCATACTTTAACATAGCAATTCTTTCAATTCCCATTCCAAAAGCATATCCCGTATATTTTTTAGAATCAATACCACAGTTTTCCAAAACATTTGGGTCAACCATCCCACATCCTAAAATCTCCAAATAACCAGTGTATTTACATACATTGCACCCTTTGCTGTTGCAAATATTACAACTTACATCAACCTCAGCAGAGGGTTCAGTAAACGGGAAGTAAGAAGGTCGTAATCTTATTTTTGTTTTTTCGCCAAACATCTCTTTTGCAAAATAAAGAAGTGCTTGCTTAAGGTCAGCAAAACTTACATTTTCATCAATATATAATCCTTCTACTTGATGAAAAATACAATGTGCTCTTGCTGAAATGGCTTCATTTCTATACACTCTTCCAGGAGATAAAGTTCGGATTGGAGGTTGGTTTTCCTCCATATACCTTACTTGCACGGATGAGGTATGTGTTCTTAAAAGTACATCCGGATTTGTTTGTATAAAAAAGGTATCCTGCATATCTCTCGCAGGATGCTCTTGTGGTAAATTTAAAGCAGAAAAATTATGCCAATCATCTTCAATTTCTGGCCCTTCTGAAACAGTAAAGCCAATACGATTAAAAATATCTACAATTTGGTTTCTTACCAAGGAAATAGGATGCCTACTTCCTAAGTTATCTAAGGAACTTGGACGACTTAAATCAATTTCTTCATTCTCCTTTTCAGTGTTGAAATTTCCTTTAAATGCATCTACTTTAGCTTGAGCATTTTGTTTTAAGGTATTTATTGCTTGTCCGAATTCTTTTTTATTTTCGTTAGGAACTTCTTTAAATGCAGCAAATAAAGAATTCATTTCCCCCTTTTTACCTAAAAACTTTAGGCGAAATTCTTCTGTTTCTTTCTCTGATTTTGAAACAAATTTTTCAACCTCTTGTAGTAATTCCTTTACCTTTTCTAACATTGCAATAATTTATATATATTTGCTAATTCAATTACAAAGAAACAATAATTATGCTAAATAGGATTTTTAAAACTATATTATTAGGAGTTTTTGCTCTAGTGATAACATCTACATTTACTTCTTGTGAAAAAGAAAAAGACACAATAGCTGTAATTATTGTGAAAGATACTTATGGCAATGTTGTTTCAGGAGCGAAAGTTGAGGTGTATCCAAATCAGACTATAAATCCTACTTCAGGAGAGTACCCGATTTCTGATTTAAGAAAAGTTAATACAACAGACGCGAATGGAAAGGCTCAGTTTACCTATGAGCTAGAATTAATATTAAATGTTAAAGTTAATATAACAATTGATAATGACGATTATGAAGGAGTAAATATTATCCGTTTACTAAGAGGGAAAACAACTACAAAAGTGGTTGAAATTTCAATAATAATCTAATCTAGGTATTTTATAATAGCTTCCTTCATTAGCAATCCTTGCTTTGCGTCATCAAGATTTTTTAGGGCTTTTAATTCGGTCCAGTGTGGCCATCCGTCTTCATCTACTCTATCAAACTTATAAAACCCAAAA
>JBLGCF010000085.1:0-4880 GCA_047617145.1 Thalassomonas sp.
GAGTCATTTCCAGAAGCCCGTTATAGTCAACTAATACCCCGGTAACAGTAACCTCATCTCCTCTTACAACTCCAACTAAAGTCGCTGGGTCATACAATGCAATTCCTGCTGTTGCATCTTCAATATAGCGGATCGGGCCTAATTCATCTCCATTTGTAACTATTCCTGTAATAGTAACACTCGCTCCAATTCCTTGGGATCTTGCTGTGGCTATATCCGTTTGTGTAAATCCTACAACACTTAGTAATATTGCACTCATTAATAATATTCTCTTTTTCATTTCTATT
Organism: Thalassomonas sp.; assembly: GCA_047617145.1. GTDB lineage: Bacteria > Bacteroidota > Bacteroidia > Flavobacteriales > BACL11 > UWMA-0277. The sequence goes on from JBLGCF010000085.1 coordinate 288, forward strand.
TTTATTTTTTATTAAAAACTAAACCTTGCTGATAAATTCAACCTTCTTCCTAAGCCAAAAAATACACTAGCCGACTTTGCATCAAAATCACTATAAATTGAACTATAACTATCATTATTTTTAGCATCTGAAATATACATTTCATCAAACAGATTTAATACTGAAAGTCTAATGTCTAATTTATGATTATCAGACAATTTAAACTTATACCCACAGTGTAAATCAATTAATTTATAAGATGGTATTACCCAACTCTCTCTTCCTGAATTTTCTCCACTTAAAGTTGCTGCATCAAAATCAGAGTAATAATCAGCAAAATAAGTACCTCTTAATTTGATATAAGACTTATAAGTCGGCTCGTAGCGAATACTTAAGCCGTATTGCGTTTGTGCAGCATCGCCTACATGTACTCCATTTGCATTATACCTTAATGTGTCCGAACTAGTGGTACCTGATTCTAATGATGGAGCATTATTATCACTATCTAAAAGAATAGCCTCTCCGCCAGAAGTCCATTTCCAATCTCCTAAAGAAAGTAATCCTTCAATACTCAGCTTATGGTTAAATTTATATGACCAATCTATTTCTAAGCCTTTATGTAAAGCATTCATAGGAACAACATCTGAATATCTTTTCCCTCCAATTGTTTCAGAAATGTTTGCTGGTTTATTTTTCCAAACAGTATAATAGGTGTTTACATTAGCCGAAAATGAAGATGATCGAAAGGAATACCCACCTTCTACTGCTTTAACTTCTTCATTACGGATATATGCTTGCAAGGTGTTGCTATTGGTGTAAATATTATCAAATCTTGGTGCTTTTGAAATATACCCCATATTAAAAAAAACATTATTGTATTCGTCTAAATTTACATTTGCTCCAGTTTTTATTGTGTATCCTCTTATCCATTTCCAATCAGTTGAAGCGTATTGTGCTTCTTTGGAATTTACATCATAATTAACCCCCTTGTAAGTAATAATTGTGTCAGGAATATACTCTCCATTAATATACTCTGTTCCTACAGCCTCCTTAAGTGTCTTATCTGCTAGTACTAGATCCATTTTACGGAAATAATCAATTCGTTTGTAAGCAGAGTTGGAGGCAGATATATTTAAGAATGAAGTGATATTATCACTTTTATTTTCTACCTGATAAAATACACCACTCCATTTTACTATCCCGTCATTATGGTAGTCAACAATATCTCCCTCTCGTTTTAACTTAGAATCATTTATCTGAAATTTAGCATCTTCATAAATTGTGTAATCTCCTCCTAATAAATCATAAACCTCACCAAAGTGTTGCCCTTCATAATATCGTAAATCAAGACCTCCAGAAATAGAAGTTTCATCATTTGGCTGATAATTTAAAGTGGTTAATCCTCCATACCAAAAATGATTATTAATTGAACTTTTAATATAGTTTTGAGCTTTATGTTCAGTATTAGAATAAATAGGATCAATACTAAAGGGACCTAAATTACTATTATAAGCAGTTTGTAAATCAGATTGACCATTTTTTTCTCCTATATTCTCTGTTCTTGTTCCTCCTCCATTACCAATTGAAGCATACACAATATTTGACACATAAAACTTATCATTAACAGTCCAAAAATCTCTTAATGAAAACTGTGGTTTGTGGTAATAATTTTGCCTTGTATTTAAAATTTCTTTATTATGAATAGTATCTCCATTATTATCTAAAGTCCACCTGTCCAAATTACCCCAATATTTATTATATGCTATTCCTTTATTTACATTTCTATCTGTAAATTCAGAATCATCCCCTAAGGAACGAGCAAAAGTAGTGTCGTAAGTAGCTATGTCACTTTTATAGGATCTTTGTCCGTGTTTTTGTGGAGCCCCCATTGCTGACAAACTCAAAATATGGTTCCCTAATTCTTTTTGTATTTTAGCATAGTAGAAGAATCCTTCACTCCAAGTCTCATCAACATAGCCATTTCCTTTTTTATAAGAACCAGCTAAGGTATAACCCCACCCATTATCTAATTTACCTGAATTGTAGCCTAAAGAAGTTCTCAATTTACCAAAAGATCCAACCGATTGTTTTATCGTTCCTCCTGCTTTATTTCCCGTTCCTTTTGTTAAAATATTCATAGTACCACCAACTGATGGAATTGCAATTTTGGATGCCCCCAAACCTCTTTGCACTTGAATATTAGAAGTTACCGCATCCAAACCAAACCAATTTGACCAATATACCCAGCCATTCTCCATATCATTAACAGGAATTCCATCCAGCATAACCGCCACATTTCTTTGGTTAAACCCTCTAATTGTAATTCTTGCATCACCATCGCCACCACCAGTTTGTGTTGCGTATACTCCAGGTGTAGAGTTCAATATCATAGGGATATCTTGAGAAGCCAATTCCTCATTCATCTTTTTCATAGGAATGGTTGAAAATGCAACTGGCGTTTCTCTATCGCGAGCAATATCAGCTACTACTTGTACTTCATTTAGTAAAATTGTTTTCAATTTAAAATCTAGAATTTGAGATTTTCCTTTAATGTAAAATGATTTACTTATAGCTTTATATCCTACATAAGAAATCTGAATGTTTCTCTCTCCTTCTTGTAATTTAAGTGAATAATTACCATCAAAATCAGTAGCTGTTCCCATTCCTTTTCCATACACTATAGTCGCTCCAATTAAAGCCTCTCCCGAGTTAGAATCCGTTACCCTTCCATTTAAAGTTGTTTGAGCTGAAAGGCCTAAAACAGAAAAGATACTTAATAATATCAAAAAATATTTCATCATATTAGTATGCGTAAAAAAATACTGATGTTTCCATCAGCATTTTAATTCTTCTATTTATTTAATTACTCAATAATTATCTTATTCTCTAGCACTCGACTATCAGACAAATTAATCATAAGGATATATGTTCCTTTCGAAAGGTTTGAAGTAGTAATTTTATTTGAAGATTCCGTGAACACTTTTTCTCCTAAGAGATTTACTACTTCAATATTTTTTATTTTTTCTTTTGTATTTACCGTAATAGTTTCTCCAATATTAGCAGGATTAGGATAAACAACATAAGAAACTGAATTCGCATCATTTATTGAAGTAGCACCAATACAATCACAATTATGTATGCCTAAATTATTCCAAGAACCAACAACTAAAGAGTCCCACTCTAAGCTAGGATTAAATAAATCTACTCCATTATTATCTCCAGATAAAACAGTATTCTTTCTAATTAAAGTATGTTGAGCTGTCCACCAAGAGCCCATAGTAAAACCTGAAGCCGCATCATCCGTCCAAGCACCTGAAGCAGGATCTTCTCCTACCTTACCAATAACATCAATAATATCCACCCCCTTTGTTAATACCATAGCATCATTTCCATTCATATGCAAAGGTGTTGGATAAGAACCAACTGGTTCAGCCAAATCACTCATACTAAATAAAATAGGATCAATAAAGCCAAATGTACTACCTGTATCTGTTTCTCCACTTGTTATAACAAAAGCATCTCCAGAAACTAACATTCCTGTTAAGTTTGTAACTCCACCAGCGGAACTATTTGTAGCACCATTAGAATATCTCTCAATTTGATAAGCACTCAAATCAACAGTTGCAGATGTTGGATTGTAGACTTCAATTGCTTTATTTTGTCCATATCCCTCTACATATTCAGAGAAAAATAAATCTGCACAATCAGTAATTTGTGCATTAACAGTCATTGCAAAAAGCACAGTCATTGATAGTAATATTTGTTTCATAGTTTTTAGTTTTATTAGGGTGCTAATTTACACATTCAATGCAAAAAATTGGTTTTTAAATATAAATTGTTTTACTATCTTTGAGGCATTAGAAAAACCAAAAATGAGTAAAAACATAAATTCCCTGAAACAATACAAAATTGAATATGCAAAAAGTATTGAAAATCCTGAAGCATTTTGGGAGGAGAAAGCTGCTAATTTTACTTGGCATAAAAAATGGGAAAAGGTACTTTCATGGGATTTCACTAAACCAGAAGTAAACTGGTTTGAAGGTGGCAAGTTAAATATCACAGCAAATTGCTTAGATAGACATTTAGAAAACAAAGGGAAACAAACAGCTATAAAATGGATTGCCAATAATCCTGATGAACAAAGTAGGTGCTTATCCTACAAAGATTTGTATACTGAAGTCTGTAAATTTTCGAATGTGCTAAAAAATAATGGCGCAAAAAAAGGAGATAGAATTTGTTTATACATGCCTATGGTTCCTGAATTAGCAATTGCGGTTTTGGCCTGTGCCAGGATTGGGGCTATACACTCAGTTGTTTTTGCTGGTTTTTCAGCAAAATCATTATCTGATAGAATTAATGATGCTGATTGCACAATCTTAATTACTTCTGATGGCGGATTTAGAGGAAAAAAAATTACTCCCCTAAAAGATATATCAGATCAGGCAATGGAATCTACTCCATCAATAAAAAGATGTATTGTTTTAGAGCGCACAAAAAGCAAAATTACAATGAAAAGCGAAAGAGATGTTTGGTGGCATAAAGAAATGCAAGAAGCAAACTCAAATTTCCCTGCCGAAATTATGGACTCAGAAGATCCTCTTTTCGTTTTATATA
>JBLGCF010000086.1:0-4877 GCA_047617145.1 Thalassomonas sp.
AATTTCATCCGCATGATACTCCATTCCGGTTGCCATAAACTTCACCTTTTGTCCTTTCTTTATTTCTCCATTTATGATTTTAAAGTAAGCTTCAATCCCCCTAAAGGTGTTGTAAACGGAATCAAAAATCATAGCTTGCAATGGAGCTTCAGAATCTCCTTTTGGCTGAGGCACTCGCTCCACAATTGCAGCTAATATTGCTTCAATACCTACTCCTGTTTTCGCACTTGCTGGTATAATATCTTCATCCTTGCAGTCAATTAAATCAATAATTTGATCTTTTACCACTTCAGGTTCAGCAGAAGGTAAGTCAATCTTATTTAGGACAGGAATAATTTCTAAATCATGTTCTAAAGCCAAATAAAGGTTGGAAATAGTTTGGGCTTGAATCCCTTGTGCGGCATCAACAATTAGCAAAGCTCCTTCACAGGCAGCAATGGAACGCGAAACTTCATACGAGAAATCCACATGCCCAGGAGTATCGATTAAATTCAGGATATAATCTTCTCCTTGGTAAGTATATTCCATTTGTATAGCATGACTTTTAATGGTAATTCCCCTTTCTTTTTCAAGGTCCATACTATCTAGCAATTGTGCTTCCGCCTCTCTTTCAGTAACAGCTCCGGTAAATTCCAATAATCTATCTGCCAAGGTAGATTTACCATGGTCAATATGCGCAATAATGCAGAAATTTCTAATTTTTTTCATGAGGTGCGAAAATACATTATTTCACTGAAATATTGCAGTGTATTTTCTCTAAGATATTTTATATATTTGCTGTTCGAAAAGTAAAAAAATGAGTAAAGTAAAGATCAGAAGAAGAAGGCATTTCTTAAAAGCAATTTCTTGGAATTTATTAGCCATGACAACAACATTTTTTATATTGTCATATTTACCACCCTTTTTTGGGTTTGATCCTATTGATAAAAGTTCTGTTGGTTGGTTGGTTGCCCTTGATAGAGTTGCAAAATTAATATTTTATTATTTTCATGAAAGAACATGGTTTGCTTCTAATTGGGGGATTATTAAGCCACCAAAAAACTAATTTTTTTCAACCTCTTTTTTCAGAATATAATTGATTTTAATGCTGTTTTCTTTCAGTAATTTTTCTTCTATTTCTTCATCAATTTCCCATTGGTATTTTTTTCGTTTTGGCCCTTCTTTTCTGTAGAATATAGCAACTAGAATTCCAGCTATAAATCCAGATAAATGCCCCTCCCAAGAGATTGGTTCTTTTGTTGGAAGTAAGCCCCAAACCATTGACCCGTAAAGAAAAATAATGAGCAATGAAACTGCATATAATTTTGGATTCTTTCGAATTATTCCACTTGAAAATAAGAAAGCTGCAAGTGCATAAATTAGACCACTTGCACCAATATGAAAAGAGGGTCTTCCAATTATCCAAAGCCAAAAACCTGCAATAAAAAAGAGCCATAAAAAGAGTTGAGGCGCTATTTTTTTATAAAAAGAAAACAGCATTCCACCTAATATTAAAATTGGATAACTATTGTTGATTAAATGGGTGAAATCTTTGTGAATAAAAGGAGAGAAAAAGATGCCTTTTAGTCCGCTTAAGCTTTGAGGAAATACGCCATAATGCGCAAAGGAAATCCCAAAATAATATTCAATTATTTTAACAATCCACATGATGATTAAAAACAATATAGGAAAGAATAAAATATTAAAAAGGGCTTTCTGTTCTGTCTTATTCATAGGTTAAAAATTTAAGCAATAAAAGTAGTAAATTACAAATTAAATAACCCATAAAATTGTACTTTTACAGGAATATGAAATCAGAAAAAAAATTATTTCTTTTAGATGCATTTGCCTTAATATACAGAGCGTATTTTGCATTTGCAAAAAACCCAAGAATCAACTCTAAAGGTTTGGATACTTCAGCTGTATTTGGTTTTGTAAATACATTGATTGAAGTTATTAAAAAAGAAAATCCAACGCATTTGGCGGTGGTTTTTGATACTAAAAAACCAACAGAAAGACATATCGAATTTCCAGCATATAAAGCGCACAGAGAAGCAATGCCTGATGGGTTGCGTGATGCTTTGCCATATATTGACAGATTATTAGAAGCGTTTAATATTCCTAAATTATACAAAGATGGATTTGAGGCAGATGATGTGGTTGGTACTTTGGCTAAAAAAGCAGAAACAGAAGGGTTTCAGGTTTATATGATGACCTCTGATAAGGATTTTGCGCAATTAGTATCTGAAAATATTTTCATGTACCGTCCTGGAAATAAATGGCAGCCTACTGCAATATGGGGGGTGCCTGAGGTATTAGAAAAATTTGACCTTCAAAGAGTAGATCAAATGATTGACTTTTTAGGAATGATGGGCGATTCGGCTGATAATATACCAGGAATTCCAGGAATCGGGAAAAAGACAGCTCAAAAGTTTTTAAAACAGTATGGGTCTATGGAGGGTCTTTTTGCGAATGCTAATGAGCTAAAAGGAAAAATGAAAGAGAAGGTTGAAACCTCAGAAGAAATTGGATTGCTGTGTAAAAAATTAGTTACTATAATTACGGATGTTCCTATTGATTTTGATGCTGAAGCAATGCGATTGATCCCAAAAGATGAAGAAAAAATAAAGGAATTATTTGAAGAATTAGAATTCCGAGCTATTTTGCAAAGAGTACTTGCAGTTCAGACAACAAATATGGAGGTTACTCCCAAAAAAATAGTTTCTGAAGCACCACAAGTAGCTACTTCCCAGTTTAATCTATTTTCTCAGCCTATAGCTGCTAATCCTGTTAAAGTTGAACCTACTAACTTTAAACTTGTTACGGATAAGGATAAATTAAATGAATTGCATTTGGCCATTGAAAATAAAGGTCAATTTTCTTTTCAAATTATTACAGATACAAAAGAGGCTTTAACTACTAAAATTGTTGGTTTTTCCTTAAGCTACACAAATGATAATGGGTTTTATCTCCCTTTCAATACCGAAACAAGTGCCTTAATAAAATCACTTTTTGAAAATGCGGCTATTTATAAAATTGGCTATGATTTAAAATTTGCCATTAAAGTTCTATTCAGGCAAGGAATTGAGACTGCAGGTGATTTATTTGATGTTGAAATTGCACATTATTTATTGCATCCTGATATGCGACATGCATTGGATATAATTTCAGATAATTACCTGAATAAAATTATGATTGAGGAGCAGCTCCTTTTAGGAAAAGGAAAAACTAAATCTCCCTTATCGTCTTTAGAATCTGAATTAATTACTGATTTTGCTGCAGAAAAAACTTCAGTAATTTTTAACCTTGCTCCTATTTTTGAAAAAGAAATGAAGGAGGTTGGGGTTTGGGAATTGTTTAAGAACATTGAAATTCCACTAACTGTTGTTTTGGCTAAAATGGAAAATGAAGGCATTGCTTTAGATGTTGAAATGCTTAAGGACTATAGTATTGAACTTACAAATGAGTTAGCACTTCAAACCAAAAAAATACATGAGTTTGCTGAGGAAGAATTTAATATTGCATCTCCAAAACAGATGGGTGAGATTTTATTCACAAAGATGGGGCTTAGTAAAAAACCGAAAAAAACTAAATCAGGTCAATTTTCTACTTCAGAAGAAACATTACTAAAACTGAAAGATAGCCATCCAATAATTGAGGAAATTTTAAATTTTAGAGCAGTTAAAAAATTACTGTCTACTTATGTTGATGCTTTGCCAGAAATAGTGAATTCGTCCACTCAAAGAATTCATACTACTTTTAATCAATCTGTAGCAGCTACCGGCCGTCTATCCTCCGTGAACCCTAATTTACAGAACATTCCAATAAGAACTAAAAGAGGAATGAAAGTGCGTGAGGCTTTTATTCCTAGAGATGAGAATTATACTCTAATGGCTGCTGATTATTCTCAAATTGAATTGAGGATTATGGCTTCTTTAAGTAAGGATGAGGGAATGTTACAAGCTTTTAATAATGGAGTTGATATTCATTCGGCTACTGCCGCCAAAGTATACAAGGTCCCAGTAGAGGAAGTGGATAGAGCAATGCGCTCTCAAGCAAAGGCAGTTAATTTTGGAATTATTTATGGAATTTCTGCTTTTGGTCTGTCACAAAATATTGGCATTTCCCGAACAGAAGCTAAAGAGATTATTGATAATTATTTTGAGCAGTTTCCTAAAGTAAAGGAATACATGGATTGGTCAATAGAACAGGCTCGTGAAAAAGAATATGTAGAAACTGTGATGGGAAGAAGAAGGTATTTGAATGAGATTAATTCGAAAAATGCAGTGATGCGAGCAGTGGCAGAACGCAATGCAATTAATGCTCCTATTCAAGGGTCAGCTGCTGATATTGTGAAAAAAGCAATGATTGATGTGCAAGCAGAAATGGATAAAAGAGGAATGCAATCAAAAATGTTATTGCAGGTGCATGATGAATTGGTTTTTGATATGCATAAGGATGAAGCAGAAGACTTAAAAGTCTTAGCAAAAGAGAAGATGGAACAAGCCATAACTTTAGAAGTTCCTTTAACAGTTGATATTGGTGAAGGAATAAATTGGCTTGAAGCTCATTAAACTACTCAGCTTTCTTTTCAATAAATAGCAAGTACAATACAACAAGTGCAATAACCCCAATAAAAGAAGGGCCTGCCTGTTGGATGTTACCAACAGGATCCCATCCTAATATCTTTTCTCCTAAAAGTAGTTGAATAACAACTCCTAAACATAAAAAGGTAAGTGCGGTTGCAGTAAAGTCGACTATGCTTTGGTTTATTTTAGTAAATAATTTTTTCATCTTATAGTTTTGATGTGGTCAAATATAGGTTTTTAAAGTAAAATAGCCCTACCGTTAAGTAGGGCTATTTTATTATACATCTAATTCTTCTTACTTAGCTGTTA
>JBLGCF010000087.1:0-4850 GCA_047617145.1 Thalassomonas sp.
TCAAGCCCCATGTCAAATGAAATTGACGTATAATTATTATTAGGAACTTCATTGTAGGTAAGGCTAAAAGTTGATTCATCTGAAATGTCAATAAAATGAACCTCATCTAATAATAAACTGCTACCATCTTCTGAATGCAAAGCAATGTCAGATATAAGGTATTTTAGAGTCTGAATATCATAATTCTCCCCAGCTTCATTAGTGTAAATCATACTATTAGTCATTAATTCTGAAGCATCAACTGTATGAGTAAAATTGATCGTTATGTCTGTTGCTATAGCCTTGTCTTTATCACAAGATGTAAATATGAATGCTATTGTGGAAATAAGTAGAAGTGTCTTTTTCATTATTATTATTATTATTATTATTATTATTCGCAAATTTAGGAATTTTTTAAGAATATAAAACTGTTTCCCCTCCTACAATAAATACTAATCTTATGTATTCAAATATTGTTGGTAATTTCCATGTGCCAGTATTGATATTTTTAAAACTAAATATTCATCTTTGCTTTTCATGTTTAGTGCCTTAAAATATATTGATGTTATTTTGCCTTTACCACTTAAAGGTACATTTACATATAGTACTGAACAGGAGGATTTAGTAGTAGGACAAAGAGTGGTAGTGCAGTTTGGAGTGCGTAAATTATATACGGCTATTGTTAAACAGGTGCATGATAGAAAACCAAGTGAATATGAAGCTAAACCAATTTTGGCAATATTGGATGAAGCTCCACTAGTAAATGCTAAGCAGTTGCTTTTTTGGGAATGGATTGCAACTTATTATATGTGCAATTTAGGTGATGTGATGAATGCAGCATTGCCATCCTCATTTAAGTTAGCAAGTGAATCCAAAGTTATAGTACACCCTGATTTTGATGGTGATTTAGATGCTTTAAAAGAAGATGAAATCAATTTATTGAATGCTTTAACCCATCAAGAAGAGTTGAGTGTTATTGAGATTTCAAAACTCTTAAATATTAAAAGTGTTTTTTCTTTTATTAATGAACTTATCAGAAAGGAGATTGTGCAGTTGAAAGAAGATTTGCATGATAAGTATAAAGCAAAAAAGGTAAAGATTGTAAGTTTAATTGCTGATGATGAAAAAATAAAAGCAATTAAATTAAGCCAAAAACAACATGAATTATTAGATGCATTTTTATTGCTGATTGAACAAAACCCAGCTAAAAAATGGTCAGTTTCTTTATTGATACAGGGATCAGGTTATAGCAGAGCAATTTTAAATGCCTTAGTGAAAAAAGAAATTTTTGCAATTGAAGAGGAAGGAATTAGCAGATTGTTAAAATCAGGAATGGATTTGATAGGTGATAAGGATTTAGCCAGTTTTCAGCAAAAAGCACTTTTAGAAATTAAAGAATCATTTAATGATAAAGATGTTTGCCTGTTGCATGGAGTTACATCATCAGGAAAAACAGAATTGTACATAAAGCTGATTGAAGAGCAACTAAAAAAGGGTAAACAAGTACTTTATTTATTGCCTGAAATTGCTTTGACTACACAGATTATTAAGCGTTTGCAAAAGCATTTTGGCAATAAAGTAGGGATAACTCATTCTCATTTAAATAATGGGGAACGAGTAGAAGTTTGGAAAGCAGTACAAGAGCAGGATAGCGAAAAGGTGCAATACCCAATTATGTTGGGGGCAAGGTCCTCTTTGTTTTTACCTTTTAGTAATTTAGGACTTATTATTGTAGATGAGGAACATGATTCTTCCTTTAAGCAGCACCAACCTGCACCAAGATACCATGCAAGAGATGCTGCTATTTATTTGGCACATTTGCATGAAGCAAAAGTATTATTGGGTTCGGCAACCCCATGTGTGGAGAGCTATTATAACGCCAAGACAGGAAAATACGCTTTGGTAGAAATGCACACTCGTTTTGCTGATATTGCTTTGCCAAAAATTGAAACAATAGACATCCGTAAAGCCCACCTTAAAAAGCAGATGAAACAGCAGTTTGCACCCAAGATGCTCAATGCGATACAAGAAACTTTGGAGGCCGGCAAGCAGGTTATTTTATTTCAGAATAGGAGAGGGTATTCCCCAGTGATTAGTTGCGGAACTTGTGCCTACACACCCAATTGCAACAGTTGTGATGTGAGCCTTACTTATCATAAATGGAACAAGCAGTTAAAATGCCATTATTGTGGGTATACCGAGCAGGTGCCTGAAGTTTGCCCAAGTTGTACGGCTAAGGATTTTTCGGATAAAGGTTTTGGTACCGAGCAGATTGAGGAGAGCTTAAAGGAACTGCTTCCAGAGTATGTAACTAAGCGTATGGATTATGATACCACTAGGGGAAAGAATGCGCATCAGCAGATAATTACTGATTTTGAAGAGGGTAGAATAGATATATTGGTAGGAACACAAATGGTAACCAAAGGCTTGGATTTTGACAATGTTTCCCTAGTTGGGATTTTGAATGCGGATAGCATGTTGCATTTCCCTGATTTCAGGGCTTACGAAAGGGCTTTTCAGCTGATGATGCAAGTAGCAGGTAGGGCAGGGCGAAAAGGAAAACAAGGGCTGGTATTGGTACAGACTTATGATGAAGAGCATGAAATGTTTGGGCTGCTAAAGGTAAACGATTATGCTACTTTTATTCGCCAGCAGGTAGAGGAAAGAAAACTGTTTGCTTATCCGCCTTATAACCGATTGATTGGGATTACCCTAAAGCACAAAAACCAAAGAAAATTGGACGAAACGGCTATTGCTTTGGCAGGATTGATGCGAAAGAGTTTTGGGACTAGAGTTTTAGGACCTGAATACCCTGCGATTGCTAGGATACGGAACTATTACCACAAGAATGTATTGTTGAAGATTGAGCAAAAGGGCTCTATTGCTGAAGCTAAAAATATACTGGTTACTATTATAGAAAGAATGCAAAACCATCCTGACCATAAAGCAGTTCGTTTTATCATGGATGTTGATCCTGTTTAGGAACAAGCATCCCAAATACTGTCCTTTGGTGCAGGAGCCACAATCGTTATGGGTTCTTTTTTTACTGGGTGTGTAAATTCTAGTTTTTTTGCTAAAAGGTGAATGCTAGCATCTTTATTACTTCTTCTTGCTCCGTATTTTAAATCTCCTTTAATAATACAGCCAATATTAGCCAATTGCACCCTTATCTGGTGGTGCCTTCCCGTTTTTGGTTTTACCTCTAAATGATAAAAGTTGTCTAATTTTTTAAGCAGTTTAAAATCTAATACAGCATGTTTCCCATCTTCTGTTTTGGTTATAAAGGATTTGTTCTGCTTTTGGTTCTTTTGTAAATAGTTTTCAAGTGTTCCTGAAGTGTTTGGGGGTGCATTGTCCACCACAGCCCAATAGGTTTTTTGTACTTGCTTTTCACGGAACTGTTCATTCATTCTTGTAAGAGCCTTGCTCGTTCGCGCATACAATACAATACCAGAAGTAGGACGATCCAACCTATGAATAGTGCCTAAAAACACTTCTCCTGGTTTGTTGTATTTTTTTTTGATATATGCTTTTACAAAATCGGATAGGGGAGCATCACCTGTTTTGTCGCCTTGTACTATATCGCCTGATTTTTTGTTGATAGCAATGAGGTGGTTGTCCTCATAGAGCACCTCCAACATTAGTATTGCTCTTTTTCGTTCGGAAAGTTTTTGGCCTTTACATCCGAAACATAGTTTTGAACTGCTCCTTTAATATCATCAGCAAGGTTTAGGTATCTCCTTAAAAACCTAGGATTGAACTCGTGTGTCATTCCTAGCATATCGTGTAGTACTAGCACTTGTCCATCAACTCCAGCCCCAGCTCCAATCCCAATAACAGGAATATTGATACTTTTTGCTACTTTTTCTGCTAATGATGCAGGAACTTTTTCCAATACTAAAGCAAAACATCCTGCTTCTTCCAGTAGTTTAGCATCTACTAATAATTTTTCTGCTTCTAGCTCTTCCTTTGCCCTTACGGTATAAGTTCCGAATTTGTAAATGGATTGAGGTGTTAAACCTAAATGTCCCATTACTGGAATTCCTGCTGTAAGTATTCTTTCAACTGATTCAATAATCTCGCTTCCACCTTCTAGCTTTACAGAATGTCCACCACTTTCTTTCATTATTTTAATTGCTGAAGAAAGAGCCTCTAATGAGTTTCCTTGATAAGAACCAAATGGCATGTCCACAACTACTAAAGCTCTGTCCACAGCACGCACAACTGATGCGGCATGGTATATCATCTGATCAAGCGTTATCGGTAGGGTAGTTTCGTGCCCAGCCATTACATTAGAAGCTGAATCACCAACTAAAATAACATCAATTCCTGCACCATCAATAATTTTGGCAAGGGTATAATCGTAAGCCGTAAGCATGGATATTTTTTCTCCGTTTTGCTTCATTTCACCAAGCGTGTTGGTGGTTACTTTTTTATAATCTTTTTTTGCTACTGACATTTTTTATTTTGTAAGGGTTACTACAAATGCATTAGGGTATCCTAAAGATGCTAAACTGTTTTTATGTGCTGTTGCTTCTTGTGGGTTTTTAAATTGCCCTGAAAGGTAAATATAGGTTCCGTGTTCAGTTGTTTCGTACCATACCTCATCTAATCCTTTTAATGTAGCATGTGATTGAACTTGCATGTAAACGCCAAACTGAACAGCATAAATCTTTTTATTTCCTTTAAGTTCTTTTGGCGCTACATAGGTATTTGTTTGCTTTGTTAACTCAGAAGGTTTTACGCCATTTACTTCAAAATCCTTTAGGATGAATAGTTCTTTTAACTCAGTATTGGTTGTTTCAAGGTTGCTTAATTTCTTATTTAACGCTAGCGCATCATTGTTAAGCTCTAATTGTTTTGCTTTTAAT
>JBLGCF010000088.1:0-4813 GCA_047617145.1 Thalassomonas sp.
GTAAGGTAACACTTCAGAATATGCAGGAACCACTAAAACATCATCATAAGTGAGGCCTTCTTTCATTATTTTATTATTCATAGTTGGTGTATTAAGAAAAGTATGCAAAATTAACATATTATATAACAAAATAGTCCCTTAAAAAGGGACTATTTTATTACAATTAATTATTGTTATCTTACTAGAGTAATAACGTCTGTTTTCCTAGTTATTTCACCAACCCCATTGATATATTGTAAATGGAAAATATAATTATCATCTTTAACCATATTACCATTCAATCTACCATCCCAACCCTTTAAAGGATCGTTAGTAGTAAAAATTATACCACCACTTCTGCTAAATATAGTGAAAGAATAACCCTCTTCAGAAACAAAATTAGTAAAAGGACGGAATACTTCATTATGTTCATCACCATTAGGAGTAAAAGTATTAGGAACATAAATAATTGGTGTCTGAGAAATACAAGACACATTAGAGAAAGCACCTCCAGAAACCGGCCCATATGGAGTAGAGTCACCTTCAATAGCTTCAATATAATAACAGAATCTACCATTACCATCACCATATGCAGTTACTACATCAATAAATTGCAATGGTATATCAGGATACGTTCCCCTATCCCAAGTATAAATATGAGATAAACTAAATGATTCTCTATTAATTGATCGATACAATCGATATTCGGAAACACCTCCCAGCCATTTATCATATTCATTAAAAGTAACCGTATTAGTATATTGATTTTCCCAACCCAAACCTAACCAACCCTCTTTATCAGAGGGAACTGATAGTGGCGTTCCTAAATCATAATTTAAATTAGTTTCTGTTTCTAAAAAAATTGTTTGAGCATATGAAGTGTCATTAACATATACTAGATTAACGAATGAAGGTACTGAAAGTCTTATACCACAAGTATCTACTGGATATATTCTGTATTGATAAAAATTATAATTTGTTTTTGCAGATTCATCAGTATAATGAATAGTTGTTCCTCCATCAAAAGGAACATCACCAATCTTTGTGAAATTATTCACATCACGCAAGGAACGCATTATATCATAACGACTAATACTGGCAGAATTATCTACTAAAGAATTAATCTCTACAAAACCGTTATCATGATTTATACTAGCATATTCTATGTAATTAAAATCAGGTTTTTTAGGAAAATCAGCAACAAAAAATAATTGATTAGATAGGGCTGAAAAAAGAGTATCTCCATCATTTGCAACTACATATATTTCATAAGAATATTCATCCATTATGCTTGTTATAACATACTCAGTTATATCAACCAGATGTGTATCAATTGTTGTTACTACGCCACTCAAATCAGTTTCTTCAACTACAACACTATAATAACTAACACCTGACATCCAGTTATTATATTTATTCCATGACAAAGTTAAATCACGCGTACATTCATCTAAATCAGATAAAAGATAAATTGAATTATGATTAAGTGTTGCTATCATTGAATTACTACAAGAATCAATTGCTTTTATATTAAAGGTTTCGAAAAGAGAATCCGCTTCAGAATTTAAGTAAGTATAATTTGAACTAAACTCTCCATGAACACTATCAATAAATAAGAAACCTTGATCCGTAACTTTGTAGATTAAATAATGATCAGAACCAGCTGAAGGGATCCAAGAGATAACTGATTTTCCATTTGCATCCACTGAAACATCAGTAATATTAGGAGTTATAGGAGTTATAGTATCTGCTAAATTCACAGTTCCAACTGATGATCTAGAAATACAGCCACCAATTGAATCAGAAATTTCAATATAAAACTGCAGATCTTCATTACACTTAACTATATCATATAAACAGGATTCTAAAGGAGTTGTTAAATAATTAGAAAGAACAGAATTATCTGTCTTGTAAACCTCATAACTTTCTAAAGAATCCAATAATGGGTCAATAATAGCATTCCATTGAAGATTAGCTGAAACCCCAAAGTTCATTGGAGTTACATCTAGAAATATACTCTGTAAAGTATCAGAATGTAAAGCATTTCCTGAAGTATCACAACCATCCTTATTAGTCAAAAAGTAAAATTGAGAAGCATCATTTCCATTTGCACCTAAATGAGTATAAGTGTTTATAGGGAAATTCACACTATCAACCAATGTATAAGGACCTATTGAATTTGTTGCATGCCAAACATAAAACGGTTCTGTATTTGAAACAACAGCACTTAACATATGTTTCCAGGTTAAATCAATATCGCCATTAGCTTGCACAGAAACACATCTTAATTTTGGAGAAGGAGGCCCTACTTCAATAACCATATTGGCAATCGTAATTCCATTTGCAGGGCAAAAATCATCATAAGCTTTAATAGAAAAATTAAATATATTGGAGACTGGAACACACCCATTTTCAATATAGACATGATCACAAGAAGTTTGCCACTCAAACACACCATTTACAATACCAGCAGTAACCAAGTTAACAGGAGGGTCTAAACCGTTACCTGGCGTTATAGGTGGGTTTGCTCCATCATTAAAAGTAGCACAAGGCGGATTTGGGCATAATGCAGGGTTTTGATAGTCAAAAGATACTTGTCCACCAGAAATATCCAATGTAATATCTTGCAAAACTCCACCTGGGTAAAGATCTAAGTCTTCAGCTTGAATAGTAAAGGTTACAATCTCCCCTGCCCTTACTTCAGTTCTATATGTTGGTAGGTTTCCAGCAGCAGCTGTATTAACCCAAAATTGAGGACCTATTGGAGATGTAACTATTGGCGGATCATTAAGCCCATCAGTTGGTTGATTAAAGCCACTACAATTTAATAATGTTACTAGCACCTCTCTATAAATTTCAGCAACAATTTGATCACATTTTTTTGCTTCAACTTTAACACATGTTACAAAAAGACCTGCAGTTGAGGAATTATAAGCGATCTCACCTGTAATAGAATCTAAAGTTGGATTTCCAGGAATTGGAGCTGTAACAGTGTAAGGTGCAGAAAATATTAATGCGGTTGCATTTGGATTGTTTGGATCGTAAGCAAAATCATCACCTAATGGTTCTTCCCAAGAATAAGTAATCTGATCTAATTCATCATCAGAAGCATTATGAGAATAAGAAAATGGATAATCTATACAAATAATTGTTTTGGCTAACTCCTTAAATACAGGGGAAGAGTCATAACAAGGACTAGCTGGTAATACTCCAATAACTGGATCAATATAAGGATACATAACAGCTCTTAATGTCCAAAAATCATCAGCCATTCCATTAGTAATATCACTACTTCTACAACAATCTCCCCAAGTAAAATGCCAGCCTTCGACTGGAGCATTTCCAGCTAATGTCATTGGGTCTGATCTCCAAATAAGTTCTTCTACAGCGCCTTCATCACCATTAGCACAATCAAAACAGGCATTTCCTGAACCTGATGATCCTATAGGAGTTGCCTGAGTGCTAGTTGATATAAAATTCATTAATATTGGTGTAGTACCTCCAACTACAGGGTAATTATGATGAGTCACTGTTTCTGCACTCTGAGCAAATGTAGTTCCAGAACAATCTCTATATACTTTCATTTCAAAAATATACTTCCCTATATTAGCACCACCTTTTAGACACTTCCAAGTTATCTCACCACCCATAAAATGACTAGAAAAGGATAAAAAACTAGAGAATACAAAAAATAGAAGAATTATTATTTTTTTCATATTTTAAAAAAGAAATTAAGAATAAAAAAATTACACTTTAAGTTAAAATTATTTAGAAATTTGGATCTTCTTCTTAAACTTTATATTCGAAGAAGTAATTTCTAAAATATACAGTCCATTATTAAGGGTTGCAACATTTATAGAATTTGTATATGTAGAATACAAAACTTCTTTTCCTAATAAATCAAAAACTCTTAAATGATCATATCTTCCATCTACATAAAGTAAATCCTTGGCTGGAACAGGAAATACATTAAAAGAATTAACATCATAATTCTCGACACTTGTCCAAAGCTCATTTCCAGTAGTGAAATTATCAAAATCATCAACAGATGAAGCAGATCCATCTAAAATAACATTGCCCATTGCATCTGTAACGGTATATGCTAAATTAGCTCCATTAACACTTCGTAATGTATAGCATTCATTAAATTCTAAATCAGCAAGGTCATTAGTAGCTCCTATCACTCCACCAAAACCTTTTGCTATTTCTATTCCCTGAGGAATAGCAGATGAGGCATTATTAAGACTTACTTTTGTTAAATACCATGAATTATTAGCATCTCCAGCAACGTCAATAGATAATTGTCCATCCCAGTAAGCATTATCATAACCAAGATCAACCGCAAAAGAAATCACCTGATTATTTAATGGATCAGAATCAATAGTTGCATTTGGTGTATTAACATCAATAGTAATTACATCACCATTTACTAAATCTGATACTGGAGTAAGTAAAACATCTACCATATCTAGAGTAGATAAATCAAGTGAAACATTCATATTTATGTTTGGATCATAAATTTCATCTAATATAGTTGAATACTTAAGAGTCCCATTAACAGAAACATCAATTGTTACTTCCGTAAGATTATTAAGTCCATAATTCTGTATTGTTATTACTGGCTCTATAGAGGAACATCCTGAACCCGCTGAATTACTCATAAAACTTCTTGCATCATCATTCAAAGAAGGAGGTGGTAAACAAGCATTTATTAATGAATAAGGTGAACTGGTTGCTCCACATTCAGTTAGTGTTCTATCAGGACAAACCTGATAAACAGTTGGCCAATAGCCAATTGAATAGTCATTTGCAATTGTAGTACTATTAGTTCCTG
>JBLGCF010000089.1:0-4789 GCA_047617145.1 Thalassomonas sp.
AATGGTGGTTGCTATTTTAGGGACTACAACAATGTTTGGTCAAGGATTTGGAGTAGGTTTAGATTACATGATGCTATCTGGAACTATGGTGAAGGATACTGCAGGAAATGCTGTTGAATATCTAGCAGATGCTAATGATACAGAAGCGACTGCAGTAAGCTCATCTTCAGCTGTACTGAGTTTAAACTACACTCACAATTTATCTGAAAAGATGGACTTAGTAGGTTCTGTTGGTTATGGAATGGGGTTTGGTATTGTGCCATTAAAGGCAAGTTTATCATATGGATTTTCTCCTAGCATTTCAGCAAACTTAGGAATGGGGCTGTATATGATAACAGATGATTCGTATGTACCAACTGGTTATGCTGATGGTGCAAATGCTGATGGTTATTTGGCTACCGATCCGGGAGCAACAGGCTCAACAAATGAATTCGGTATGAACTTAGGACTTAAGTATCATATGAATAATATTGGTATTGGTCTTGGTTATGAAATGATAAAAGATAGCGATCACTCTTCATTAAATGCATTTACGATTGGTCTTTCTTATGCTTTTGGAAGTAGTTCTGAAAAAGGTGATAAGCCTGCAAAAGAGAAGAAGCCTTCTAAAGCAAAAAAATAAATAAATAAATAAATAAATTATTATGAAAAAAATGTACAAATTATTACCGGTTTTTATTGTAGCTATAGTATTATCTAGCTGCGGAGTAACAAAAAATAGTGGAGAATATCATGAAAAAAATATTGCTAACTCTGATATTTATACTGATGTGTTTCATGCTGACATGGAAATAGATGAAACAGAAAAAATAACAGGTAGTGCAACTGCTACTTATTTCTTGTTTTTCAAACTATCTGGTGATAATCACTATGCTGATATTAGTGGAGGAGGTTTGGATAATCCATTTTCAAAAACTGCAGGTCCTAAAAAGGCTGCTCAATACAAAGCTCTTAACTCTGGTAAAGCTGATTTTATAGCAAAACCAAGTTATACAATTAAACAAACAACTTATTTACTAGGCCTTATGACAATAGTTGATGCTAGCGTAAGTGGTTACGGAGGTGTTTATAAAAACTTTAAGCAGGTAGATATACTAGAATTAGATATTGAAAATGCAGTAAATAAGAAATTAGTTGAAAAACTAAATTTAAATAAATAAAACTATTGCAAACCTCACAAGCGACAATAATAAAAAAGGAACCAATTTGGTTCCTTTTTTTTACTTAATAATTTAAATCTTCTTCTTAAGAAAATGTCCTGTGATTGATTTCTTGCATTTTATAATTTCTTCAGGAGTTCCTTCAAAAACTATTTTCCCTCCTTTATCTCCTCCTTCTGGTCCTAAATCAATAATCCAGTCGGCACATTTTATGACATCCAAATTGTGTTCAATACAAACAATGGAATGTCCTTTTTTTATTAAAGCATAAAAGGAGTTAAGTAGCTTATTTATATCATGAAAGTGAAGTCCAGTAGTAGGTTCATCAAATATAAATAAAGTTTTTTCTGTTGTATTTCCTTTTCCTAAAAAGGAAGCTAATTTTATTCTCTGGGCTTCACCACCACTTAGTGTGTTGGAAGATTGTCCTAATTTAACATAGCCCAATCCAACATCTTGTAGCGGTTGTAGTTTTCGTGCAATATTCATTTCGTTATTACTTTCAAAAAACTGAATAGCTTCATGAATGGATAAGTTTAATATATCCGAAATGTTTTTATCACCTACTTTTATCTCTAGTATTTCTTTTTTAAAACGCTTTCCTTTGCAATGCTCACACTCTAGGTGTACATCTGCCATAAACTGCATTTCTACTGTTGTTTCTCCTTCTCCTTTACAGTGTTCGCATCTGCCACCATCTACATTAAAGGAAAAGAATCCTGTCTTATATTTTCTGGTTTCAGCTAAAGGTTGGCTAGCAAATAGTTTCCTGATATCATCATATACTTTTATATATGTTGCAGGGTTCGATCTTGATGATTTTCCGATAGGATTCTGGTCAATAAACTCTAACTTAGTCAGGTTTTGTGTGCTGACGCTTATATTTGCATAATTCTTATTGGCTTTGCTAAAGTTGCCAAAATAAGTGTTTAAAGCAGGTTTAAGGATATCTCGTACTAGGGTTGATTTTCCTGAGCCACTCATTCCTGTAACTAGAGTTAGGCCATTTAATGGGAATTCAACATTGATATTTTTAAGGTTATTCTTATTGATTCCTTCTATGCTGATTTTATCTTTAGTACTCCTTCTGTTTTTGGGTGTAGGAATTTCTAATTTTCCTGATAAGTATTGAGTAGTTAAACTTTTTTTCTCTTTATATATGTCCTTTAGTTTTCCTTGAAAGATAATTTCTCCACCATGAATTCCTGCTTCAGGACCAATGTCAATGATTTGATCAGCTTGTCCCATTATTTCCTCATCATGTTCCACTACAATCACAGTATTTCCTATGTCTCTTAATTCTTTTAGAATCTTAATAAGGCGTTCTGTATCTTTGGAATGTAACCCAATACTAGGTTCGTCTAGTATATACATAGCACCTACTAGCGAGCTTCCAATGGAAGTAGCCAAGTTAATTCTTTGTGATTCTCCACCTGATAGAGTGTTGGATTTTCTGTCTAATGTTAGGTAGCTTAAGCCAACCTCATTTAAGTAGTGCAGTCTACTGCTAATTTCTTGTGTTAGTCGGTCAGCAACTTTGCTGTCAGCAGCATCTATTGAAATATTTTTGAAGAATAGTAGCGCTTCTCCTACATTCATTTTCACAATGTCAGTTATATTTTTGTCAGCAACCTTTACATATAGTGCGTCTTTTCGTAATCTTGACCCACCACATTCATCACATTCAGTTTTACCCCTATACCTAGCAATCAATACTCTATTTTGTATTTTGTATTTATCACTTTCTAGTTTCTGGAAAAACTGATGTATTCCTTTACATTTATTTTCCCCGTTCCAAAGGATGTCTTTTTCTTCATCTGTTAATTCATGATAAGGTCTGTGAACTGGAAAGTCAAATTTTGCAGCACGAATAATAAAACGATCCTTCCATTTACTAAGTTTTTCACCACTCCAACAGCCTACAACTCCTTGGTATACCGAAAGGTTTTCGTTACTGATTACCTTCTTTTTATCTATCCCAAGTATGGAGCCAAATCCTTCACATACCTTGCAGGCTCCATAAGGATTGTTAAACGCAAAAAGGTGAGTACTTGGTTTTTCAAATTGTATTTTATCCAGTTCAAACTTATTTGAAAAGTGATAGGTCTTGTATTTTATAAGTAGGTTACACTCTCCATTCCCTTCAAAAAAGGCAGTTTGAATCGAATCAGCAATTCTTCCTTCTATATTAGTTTCGTCAATAATAATACGATCAATTACAACTTGAATTTCGTTAGCTGTAACCTTTGTTTCATTCTTAAGTAATTCTTTTATCCTTGTTATCTCTCCTTTGTAGAATACACGAGAGAATCCTTGTTGCCTTAAGGATGAAAGAATATCCTTTTCTTCTGATTCTTTATAAGAGGCTAATATGACAACAACTTCTTCTTTCTTTTGGGCTAGTATAAAATCAACCACATCACTTACTTGGTGGCGTTTAACTTCTTTTCCTGAAACTGGTGATATTGTTTTCCCGACTCTAGCGAATAGTAATTTTAAGTAGTCGTATATTTCGGTGCTTGTACCAATAGTTGATCTAGGATTAGTGGTAGTTGTTTTCTGTTCAATGGCAATTGCAGGGCATATTCCAAGTATTTCATCTACTTCAGGTTTTTGTAGTTTTCCAAGGAATTGACGGGCGTATGATGAAAGGCTTTCAATGTATCTTCTTTGCCCTTCAGCAAACAAAGTGTCAAAGGCTAATGACGATTTTCCACTTCCTGACACGCCAGAAATGACAATAAGCTTGTCTTTTGGGATATTAATTGATATGTTTTTTAGGTTGTGCACTCGTGCACCTCTAATCTCAATATTTTCAGTAGTATTTGTTTGTTTTTTAGTCATCTAATTTTTACAGAATTTGCAAAGCTAAGAAATTAGATTTGGATATTTAAAATTGTTTTACTATATTTGACCCTGAATTTGTATAATTAATTAACAATTTACCCGCCTATAGACACACATCTACTTTAACATTTTTATTAACTAAAAAAAAAGTAGTATGTTGTCAAACAATCTTACCGATAAAGTATTAGTGCAAAATTTCTTAAATGGTGATAATAAATCATTTGAAACATTATTAAGCAGACATAAAAGTAGAGTATTTGCTTTTATTATGTCCAAAGTTAAAAACCGTGATATTACTGAAGATATTTTTCAGGATACCTTTATAAAAGTCATCAATTCCTTAAAAAGAGGAAAGTATAATGAGGAAGGGAAATTCCTGCCTTGGATGATGCGTATCTCTCATAACCTAGTGATTGATCATTTCAGAAAAGAATCAAAAATGAGAAAAATAAGGCCTACTGCTGAATTTGATATTTTTGATGTGCTTGATGATGGAAGTAAAAATCAGGAAGAGATGATGATTCAAACTCAAGTGCATTCCGATTTGAAAGTATTAATTGAACAATTGCCTGATGATCAAAAAGAAGTATTAAAGATGAGGTATTTTGAAGACTTATCGTTTAAGAAAATAGCCGATTTAACTGATTCGAGCATCAATACCTCTTTGGGTAGAATGCGCTATGCTTTAATCAATCTTAGGAAGTTAGCCGAAAAGCAACATATTGATTTGCAAGTAAAATAAAACTTTATTTAGATAATATAAAGTAGACTATTGCGTTCAG
>JBLGCF010000090.1:0-4618 GCA_047617145.1 Thalassomonas sp.
ATGAATTTTAAAAGATTGTTTTCCCTTTCCCTTTTAGTATTATTTGCTTGGTCTCTTAAAGCGAAACCTGACTCTACAAAAATAAAAAAAGGTAGAGTGATAATTGTAAGCAGTAGTTTAGCAGTTGTATTAGGAGGATCTTACTTATATGTTGAAAATGCATGGTGGTCTGATAAACAAATTCCATTTCATTTTGATGATGGGGCAGACCTTACTTATGCCTTAAATGTTGACAAAGTAGGTCATTTTATGGGTGGATTGGAAGCGGCTGATTTCTTTTCTTCTTCAATGAAGTGGGCAGGTATGAATGAAAAAAAATCGCTTTGGTATGGTGCTGCATTTGGTTCAGGATTACAATTGGCAATTGAAATGAAAGATGCTTACGCCCCTTATTGGGGATTTAGTAAATGGGATTTAGCACTTGGTTCGGCTGGCTCGTTTTGGCCTGTTGCACAATATTATAATGAGGATTTAAAAGCAATTAATTTTAAGTTTTCATATTATAAACAATCAAATATTTATTGGGATTTAGATAAGCAAAGAGGAAAAGAAACCAATAAATATGCTTGGCAAGATGATTATCCGAACCAAACCTACTGGGTAACTTTTGATGTTAATCATTTTATCGAAACTTGTTGTTGGCCTGATTGGCTTAATCTTGCAGTAGGTTTTGGAATAGATGATACTCAATATTTAAATGCAAGCAATACAAAAACAGGAGGTAATAATGAATGGTATATTGCGCTTGATTATGATGTTCCTAAAATGTTAAAGAAATGGAATAGTCCAACAGGAAAAAAAGTGAAACATTGGTTGAACTATTTTCACTTCCCAGCACCCACAATAAGAATCAGTCCTAAACTAGAATTATATCCTTTATTCCTATAGAT
This sequence comes from Thalassomonas sp., assembly GCA_047617145.1. Lineage (GTDB taxonomy): Bacteria > Bacteroidota > Bacteroidia > Flavobacteriales > BACL11 > UWMA-0277. The sequence continues at coordinate 891 of JBLGCF010000090.1, forward strand.
TTGTAAGATGTCAAAATTATATTTAATACCTACTCCAATTGGAAACTTGGAGGATATAACACTAAGAGCTTTGCGCTTACTAAAAGAAGTTGATATGGTATTAGCAGAGGATACTAGAACAACAAGAAAGCTGTTTTCTCATTATGAAATTAATACTTCTTTGGCGCCATTCCATATGCACAATGAACATAAGGTATTGAGTAAGTGGATTGAACGCTTAAAGGGTGGAGAAACGATTGCATTGGTTTCTGATGCAGGTACACCTGCTATTTCCGATCCTGGTTTTTTATTAGTTCGTGAATGTGTTAAAGAAGGTGTTGAGGTGGATTGTTTACCTGGAGCAACTGCTTTTGTTCCTGCTTTGGTGAATTCAGGCTTGCCATCAGAAAAATTTATTTTTGAAGGCTTTCTTCCTGCAAAAAAAGGAAGGCAAACAAGATTAAAAATTTTAGCAGAAGAGGAAAGAACCATGATTTTTTATGAATCACCACATAGAATTGTAAAAACGCTAACTCAATTCATGGAATACTTTTCAGAAGAAAGAATAGTCTCTGTTTCTAGGGAGATATCAAAAATGTTTGAAGAAACAAAAAGAGGAACAATGAAAGAAGTAAAGGAGTATTTTGAGGAGAAAAAACCTAAAGGGGAGTTTGTAATTATTGTGGAAGGGAAATAATGGAATTTAAAAAATTCATACATAAAAAACCATATTTGATTGCTGGGCCATGTAGTGCAGAATCAGAAAGTCAGTTATTATCAATTGCTCAGTCAGTTAAAGGATCGGCTGATGTTTTTAGAGCAGGAGTATGGAAACCTAGAACTAAACCCAACTCATTTGAAGGTGTTGGAAAGCAAGCTTTATCATGGCTTAAAACTGTGCAACAAGAAACGAATCTAAAGGTAATGACTGAAGTGGCGACACCCAAACATGTTGAATTATGCTTGGAATCAGGAGTAGATATGCTTTGGATTGGGGCGAGAACAACCGTAAATCCTTTTTATGTACAAGAAATTTCAGAAGCTTTAAAAGGAGTTGATATTCCCATATTTGTGAAAAATCCAATACATCCTGAGTTAGGCTTGTGGTTAGGCGCTATTGAGCGCTTAAATAAAGTAGGAGTGAAGCAATTAGCAGCAATACATAGGGGGTTTTATAGTTATGAAAAATCAGTTTTTAGGAATGACCCTAAGTGGGAATTGCCTATTAAGTTAAGAAAGGAATTAAGGGAATTGCCAATTATTTGCGATCCAAGTCATATTGCGGGAAAAGCAACATTAATTCAAGATATTGCTCAAACGGCAATGGATATTAACTTGGACGGATTGATGATAGAAACACATAATAATCCGGCTATTGCTTTAAGTGATGCAGAACAGCAAATTACGCCTGAAAAGTTAAAAAATATTATGCAAAATTTAGTATTGAGAGATACTAAATTAAGGGATGAACAATTTAAAGGTCAGCTTTTGGATTTCAGAAATCAGATTGATAATTTTGACACTCAAATTATTGGTTTACTTAATAATAGAAAGCAAGTAGTTGAACAAATAGCAAATTTTAAAAATGAAAACAGGCTGACTATTTTTCAGATTGAAAGATGGTTTGAAATTCTGAATACCAGAAAAGAAAATGCAAGTTTACTTGGTTTGGATGAGCAGATGGTAGAGGAATTATTTGCTTTAATTCATAAATATTCCATCCTTACTCAAACTCAAATAATGCGTAAGTAATGAAAAAAAAATGGAATATATTAAGTTCAGAAAATACAGTTGTTACTGCATTGGCAAAGGCTTTAAGTGTATCTGAAATTGTAGCACATTTATTGGTGCTAAGAGGCATTACAACTTATGATGATGCTAAGTCATTTTTCCGACCAGAAATTGCTCATTTGCACGATCCTTTTTTGATGAAAGACATACAAATAGCAGTGGATAGAATCCAAACTGTAATTGCAAATGATGAGAAGGTTTTGGTATATGGCGATTATGATGTAGATGGTACAACATCAGTAGCTATGATGTATTCTTTTTTAAAGAAACATGTCAAAGAAATTGAATACTATATTCCTTGTCGGTATGAGGAAGGGTATGGAATTTCCTTAAAGGGAATTGATTATGCTAAGGAAAATAATTTTGCATTAATAATCGCTTTAGATTGTGGTATTCGTGCAGTTGATCAAGTTGATTACGCGAATGAAAAAGAAGTTGATTTTATTATTTGCGACCATCATAATCCTGGAGAAAAAGTGCCTGAGGCAGTGGCTATTCTTAATCCAAAACAAACAGATTGTAATTACCCTTATAAAGAGCTTTCGGGTTGTGGAGTAGGCTTTAAATTAATACAAGCCTTTTGTCAAAAAAATGACATTGACTTTTCAGAAATAATTGAATATTTGGATTTACTTACTGTAAGTATTGGAGCCGATATTGTGCCAATGACAGGTGAAAATAGGGTATTTTCATTTTACGGGTTACAACAAATAAATACAAATCCTAGAGTTGGTTTAAAAGCCTTGATGGAGGTAGCTAATAAAACAAAGGATGTAACAATAACTGATGTTGTATTTGGTGTTGCTCCAAGGATAAATGCTGCTGGTAGAATAGAACATGCTAAAAAAGCAGTTGAAATATTAGTAGAAACTGACGCTACAAAAGCAAAGTTATTTGCAGATAAAATTGAGGAGAATAATATCACTAGAAGAGGTTTGGACCAAAGTATAACTAAAGAGGCTTTGGGAATGATTGATGTCCAAAAAAAATCTACTGTTGTGCACAGTGAAAATTGGCACAAGGGTGTGGTAGGAATTGTTGCTTCACGCTTGATTGAAAATTTCTATAAGCCAACTATTGTTTTGGCAGAAAAAGATGGAATTTTGACAGGTTCTGCTCGTTCAGTACACGATTTTGATTTGTATAGTGCAATAGCTAAGTGTGCCCACCTTTGTGAAAAGTTTGGAGGACATAAATATGCTGCTGGATTGAGCATTAAAAAAGAAAACTTACCACAGTTTATTGAAGAGTTTGAAAAGGCAGTAAGCGACACCATTACTGAAGATCAGCTTATGCCAAAAATTAATATTGATAAGGTAATTGATATTGATGCTGTAGATGATAAATTGTACAGAATAATAAAGCAATTCGCACCTTTTGGCCCCAAGAATTTATCACCTATTTTTGTAAGTAAAGGAGTGGTGGATAATGGCTATGGAAAGCAAGTAGGAGCGGAGAAAACCCATCTAAGAGTTAATGCCAAAAGAAGTAATGGTTCTATTGCTGGGATTGGTTTTGGTATGGGAGACCTATTTGAAAATATAAAAGACAATCAAACTTTTGATGTGTGTTTTTCTATTGATGAAAATGAATGGAATGGCAGGAAAAGTTTGCAGATGAGGTTGAGAGATTTAAAGACTAATAGTGAGGTTTAAAGCTGGATATTTTTCAATATAGCTAAGCGCTACCTTTGTGTTTTTAAATGCTTTTGTAAAAAGATAAGTACTTCCAATTCCAATAATAGCACCTCCAAGTACATCCCATTTATCATGTTTGTTTGCGTGTATGCGCGACCAGCCAACATAATAGGCTAACAGGTAAGATGGAATTCCATATTTTAGTCCATATTTTCGTTCAATAAAAGCAGCTCCTGTAAAAGCGGCTGAGGTATGCCCTGAGGGGAAGCTATAATCCCCTCCATTTGGTCTTTCCTTATTTATAATTCTTTTTAACCCATG
>JBLGCF010000091.1:0-4605 GCA_047617145.1 Thalassomonas sp.
GAAACACTAGTAGATTTTGGAACCTTGGCTGAGGATGTGATGGGAAATCAGCCCCAAGATGAATCGGATGGAATATCATAACCCAGTATTATTACACGAATGTATTAAAGGGCTAAACATTAAGCCTGCAGGAATTTATGTTGATGTTACCTTTGGTGGTGGAGGTCATTCTAAATTAATTCTAAAGAATTTAAATGGAGGCACATTGTATGCTTTTGATCAAGATAAAAATGCACATAAAAATGCTCTTCCTGAAGATGCTTTTAAGTTGATAAATGCCAATTTCAGACATCTTAAGAATTTCTTGAGAATGGAAGGTGTTCGTAAGATTGATGGTTTGTTGGCTGACTTGGGGGTTTCTTCTCATCAGTTTGATGTGGCGGAAAGAGGTTTCTCTATTCGTTTTGACGGAGAATTGGATATGAGGATGAATACAAATTCATCACTATCGGCAAAGCAGGTTGTAAACGAATATGGGCAGGAGGAATTGGCTAATGTTTTATTTAAGTATGGCGAGCTTAGGAACTCCAGAGCTATTGCCCGAGAAATTATAAATGCTAGAGATATTGAAACAATTGTAACTACTAATCAATTAATTGAAGTGGTAGAGAAAATGGTTCCTGAGAAAAAAAGAAATCAGTTTTTGGCACGTATTTTCCAAGCTATCCGTATTGAAGTAAATGATGAAATTAAGGCTTTAGAAGAAATGCTTTTAGATGCTGTTGATATGCTAAATGAAGGGGGGCGTTTGGTTGTATTATCTTATCACTCTTTGGAAGATAGAATGGTAAAAAACCTAATGAAGAAAGGGAATATTGAAGGGAATTTGGAAAAAGATTTTTTCGGAAATCCGGTTAAAGATTTAAAAGAAGTAAATCGAAAAGTAATAGTTGCAACTGAGGAACAAATAGTAGAAAATACTAGGGCGAGAAGTGCAAGATTACGCATAGCTGAAAAAAGTTAATGAATGCAATAAAAGAAAATAAAAGCTCATTGCTATCTGTTTTAAGAGGGGAGTTTATTGCTGACCAAAATAATCAGAAGTATATCCCTTTTTTACTTTTTATTGTCTTGCTTATTTTATTGAACATCAGAATCTCTTTTAGTGCCGAGCGTTTATTGAAAGAATCCATTGCTTTGGAGCAAGAGGTGGCTGATTTGCGTTTGGTTTATATTACTACAAAGTCAGATTTAATGAGTATGTACAGAAGGTCGGTAATTGAAGAAATTGTAGCCGATAAGGGTTTAAATACCTCCTTAACTCCACCAATCATTATTGAAATAAATAATGACTAAGAAATCAAAAAATACTAATCTTAGGATAATGGGGCTTTACCTATTTATTGTGCTTATATCGGCTGGGGTAGTGGTTAAAATTGTGAAAGTACAGCAGTTTAGTATAGCAATAAATACGAGTAGTCAACCAAGGTATTTTACTGTTGAGGCGCCAAGAGGAAATATTATTGCTGATGATGGCGCACTGTTAGCAATATCCATGCCGCTTTATGATGTGCGTTTGGATATGAGTGTGATGGATAGGAACTTATTTGATGACAATGTTGCTGAGCTTTCGGTTTTATTAGCTCAACTATTTAAGGATAAAACAAATGAAGAGTATATCTCTTTTTTAAGGAGTTCAAAAAAAGCAAAAAAGAACAAGTATATTTTATTACAAAACAAGGTAACACATAATGAACTGAATGCTTTAAAGAAAATGCCAATCCTAAAATTGGGACAAAACAAAGGTGGATTAATTGCTGAGCAAAGACCTAATAGAGAAAAGCCATTTGGTTTATTAGCACAAAGGACTGTTGGGGTATTAAGGAATGTTAATCCTGTGGGGATTGAAAGAGCGTTTAATCAAGCACTTTCAGGAGTAGATGGTAAGCATTTGAAAAGAAAAATAGCAAAAGGTATTTGGGTACCACAAGATGCGGATGGAAATAGATTGCCAAGAGCAGGAAATAATGTGATAACCACAATCAACACTGATATGCAGGATGTTGCTGAAAAGGCATTGGAGAATACTTTATTGCATCATGATGCGGATTGGGGTTGTGTTGTATTGATGGATGTGGAGACAGGAGAAGTAAAAGTAATTGCCAATCTTAAAAAACAGGAGGATGGAAGTGTGAGGGAGCTTTTTAATTATGCTATGGCAAAGCATGTTTCTCCAGGATCAACCTTTAAACTAGCTTCTGTAATTGCTGGTTTAGAAGATGGGTTTTTTAAAGTTGAAGATTCTGTTAGGACTTATGGAGGAAAATTTACTTTCTATGATAGAGTGATGATGGATTCTAAATTAGGAGTATATGATAATATCACAATTAAAAATGCATTTATAAATTCCTCCAATGTTGGTATTTCTCGTATCATTTTTGACAACTATAACAGTAATCCTACTGCATTTACTGATAGGATTTATAAGATGGGCTTGAGTACTCCTTTGGAATTGGAATTACCTTTTCCTAATAATTTAAAATCCCCTATTCCTAACAAGGGAGGTTGGTCAGGTGTTACGCTTCCTTGGATGTCGATAGGCTATGAAATGCAGTTGACACCAATACATATGCTTACTTTTTACAATGCCATTGCGAATCAGGGAAAAATGGTGAAACCAATTTTTACATCAGCTATTAGTCGTGATGGAAAAATAATTGAAAAACATACTACTCTAGTAATAAAACCTGCAATTTGTTCACAATCTACTATTGAAGCTGTAATACCTTTACTAATTGGTGTGGTGGAGGAAGGAACTGCTAAAAATATCTCAACTAGTAGCAGAACAAGTAATTACCTGATTGCTGGAAAAACTGGAACAACAGTAATTAATTTTAATAATAGAGCTGAAGGAGAAAAAAAAGAATATCAAGCGTCTTTTGTTGGATTCTTTCCTGCTGATAACCCAAAATACTCTTGCATAGTGGTAGTAAATAATCCTAAGGAAAATGGAGTTTATGGAGGCTCGGTTGCTGCACCTATTTTTAAGGAATTAGCCGATAAAGTATATGCTTCTGATATAAGTATCCATAAAGCATTACAGCAATCGGATGAGGTGGCAAGTTTACCTAAAGTGAAACAAGGAAGTGTTGTTGAGGTGAATAAAGTATTGTCCGAATTCGGAATAAATACTACATCAACTGATGCGCAATGGATGGTTTCAAAAACATCAAAAAATGAAGTGATTTTAGAAGTGAGAAGAATAGAAAGAGATTTGCAAAATGGAAATATGCCGGACTTAAGAGGAATGGGAATTCAAGATGCTATTTATTTATTGGAAACCTACGGATTAGTGGTTGAAATCATAGGGAGTGGTACTGTGCAAACTCAGTCTATTGCAAAGGGAGAGCGTTTTGATATAGGTGCGGTAATTAAACTAGAATTGGTTTAATGAATTTACAAGACCTATTATATAAAGTAAGTGTTTGTAAGGTTGTGGGGAATACTAATATTGAGGTAACAGATGTTGTTTTCGATTCTAGAAAGGTGGAAAATAATTCATTGTTTGTTGCCGTAAAAGGAACGCAGTCTGATGGGCATACTTATGTATCCCAAACAATAAAATCAGGTGCTACAGTAATTATTTTGGAAGATATGCCAACTGACTTAGATGATGCAATTACTTATATTCAGGTAGAGGATACTAATACTGCTTTAGCAATTATTGCTGCTAATTTTTATGATAATCCTTCTGAAAGAATTAAGCTAGTAGGGGTAACGGGTACAAATGGAAAAACAACAATTGTTAGTTTGCTTACGCAACTTTTTGGAATGTTGAATGTGAAAGTAGGCATGCTTTCCACTATTGAGAATAAAATTATGGATACAGTAATTCCATCAACTCACACAACTCCTGATGCTTTACAACTGAATTTTTTATTGCATAAAATGATTGAGGCAGGTTGTGAATGTTGTTTTATGGAGGTAAGCTCACATGCTATTTCTCAAGGTAGAATTTCAGGTTTAAATTTTAAGGGGGGTGTATTTGCAAATCTCTCACAGGATCATTTAGATTATCATAACACCTTTGCTGAATACCGTGATGTAAAAAAATCCTTCTTTGATATGTTGCCAAAATCAGCTTTTGCACTTAGTAATAAAGATGATAAAAATGGCCTAAAAATGCTGGAGGGTACAAAAGCTCAAAAATGCACTTATGCACTAAAGTCGGTTGCGGATTATAAATGTAGGGTGCTTGAAAATCAGTTTGAGGGAATGCTGCTAAACATCAATAAAGTGGATGTTTGGGTAAAATTGATTGGGGATTTTAATGCTTACAATATGCTTTCAGTTTATGCGGTTGCCAATCAGTTTGGCTTTGAGGACTATGAGGTGCTTACTGCATTGAGTATGCTTACTGCTGCTGAAGGTAGATTTCAATATTTCCAATCTCAAGAAAAAATTACTGCAATTGTAGATTATGCCCATACGGATGATGCTCTAAAGAATGTAATTTCTACTATAAATAATATCCGAAAAAATACTGAACAGTTGATTACAGTAATAGGTTGTGGTGGTGATAGAGATAAAACTAAACGACCATTGATGGCGGCTGTCGCTTGTAATTTATGCAACCAAGTTATCCTTACATCCGATAATCCAAGA
>JBLGCF010000092.1:0-4559 GCA_047617145.1 Thalassomonas sp.
CACGATTGCAGGCTGTGTACACCACTATTTTCTTATCAGCCGAAAAGGAAAAAGCCCCCTCATTTCCTAGTGTATTGATAGCGCCAGGATAAGGTATTACCTCTTTCCAAATCCCTTCTTCATTTAGAGTAGAAATATAAAAGTCCTCTTGAGGAGAATAACCCTTTTCAGGCATTCTTTTGGTAAAGACTATTGTGTTTCCATCTATAGAGAGTGCTGGCAAATATTCTTCTAATTCTGAATTGATATTCCTACCTAAGTTTTCAGGATTAAATTCTACAGTTTGACGAATTGCATCCATTGCAAACTCACAATTCTCAATGAATAAAGCAGTTTTTTTTTCGAGTACATCAGCATTCAAAGCTTGAGCTGAATTAAAATAATACAAGGCATTTTCATAATATCCATTGATGTAATAAAGCTTTGCAATTTGCTCAATCCCCATCACATCACTAGGAGTGTTTTCATCATAAACATAAAGCATATAGCGAGCAGATTCTTCAATATCACCAAGGTCAGCATAAATGCTAGCCATGAGTAAATTGGGCTTAGTCCATTCTGAGTTTTTAGACAATATCTTTTCAGTAAGTTTCTTGGCCTTTTCTACTTTCCCTTCATGGAAAAAGGCAACTGCTTTATCGTAATTTTTATAATCCTTAGTTTGTGCAAAGGAAATTGCAGGAAATAAAAATAGTATGAGAAGGAGTATTCTCATTAAGGAATATTCATGTATTTATGGCTTTGCAAAGAGATTGTCCAGTCTTTATTTACTTTTATAAAATCAATAATCATTGGAATTATCTTTTCGCGCTTACTCCATTCTGCTTGTAAGTATAATTTACAATCAGGAGTTAAGCCCTCTCTTTGCTCTTCAGCCCAAATAAAATCATGTTTGTTGTTCACAATAACTTTTAACTCACTTGTTATTGGTTTTATTGCAGGCAATGGCGGCTGCATTTTTTTAGGAGATACACATACCCAATCAAAAGCACCACTATACGGATAAGCACCTGAAGTTTCCAAATGTATCTTTAATCCCTGTTTCTTAAGGGCTGTAGTTAATTTATCCAAGTTCCACATTAATGGCTCACCACCAGTAATTACAACAGTATCCACAGGATATTCAGTAATGCCTTTTAGTATTTCGGCAATAGTAGTTGGTGGGTGCAAGTCAGCATTCCAACTTTCCTTAACATCACACCAGTGGCAACCTACATCACAACCACCAATGCGTAAAAAATAAGCAGCTGTACCAGAGTAATACCCTTCCCCTTGCACAGTATAGAATGCCTCCATTAAGGGTAGCATTTCTCCACTTTCCACTGCTGATTTTGTTTGTTTATCCATATTGGCAAAAGTAAGATAGTTTTTGGTTTTTGGTTTCTAGTTATTAGCAATTTATTAATTAAGTTTGTAGCAAATAAATTTACAGAAAATGAGCAAGCAAATTATAGAATGTGTGCCTAACATTTCAGAAGGAAGAGATGAAGATAAAATCAGAATTATTTCTCAGATAGTAGAAGAAATTGATGGAGTGAAACTCTTAAATGTTGATCCAGGAAAAGCAACTAACCGTACGGTAATTACCTTTGTTGGAGAGCCACAACCTGTAATTGATGCAGCATTCCTATTGATGCAAAAAGCACAAGAATTAATTGACATGAGTAAACACTCAGGAGAACACCCAAGAATGGGAGCAACTGATGTTTGTCCGTTAGTACCAATTGCAAATATTAGTATGGAACAGTGTGCAAAGTGGGCACACAAACTAGGAGAAAGAGTAGGAAATGAACTAGGAATTCCTGTTTACCATTATGAAGCAGCAGCAAAAGAAGAAAAAAGAGTAAACCTTGCTAACTGTCGTCAAGGAGAATATGAAGGACTCTCAAAAAAATTAGTGGATGCTGAATGGAAACCAGATTTTGGTCCTGCTGAATTTAACAAATCAGTTGAAAAATCAGGAGCCACAGGAATTTCAGCTCGTGACTTTTTAGTGGCTTACAATGTCAACTTAAATACTACTTCTACTCGTAGAGCAAATGCAGTTGCTTTTGACATCCGTGAAGGAGGAAGAATAAAAAGAGAAGGAGGAACATTATCAGGAAAGATAATGAAAGATGCAGATGGAAACCCTATGAAAGAACCAGGACTATTCAAAGCAGTAAAAGGAATTGGGTGGTATATTGAAGAATATGGAGTGGCACAAATATCTTACAACCTAACTGACATCAACATCTCTCCTTTACATGAGGTATTTGATAAAACTTGTGAGCGTTCAATCGCAAGAGGAATGAGAGTTACTGGTTCAGAATTAATTGGTTTAGTACCTAAAAAAGTATTGATTGATGCAGGAAAACACTTCCTTAAAAAACAAGAACGCTCCACAGGAATTAATGAAAGTGAAATCATAAAAATTGCAATTAAAACTTTAGGATTGGATGAGTTAGCTCCTTTTAAGCCTGAAGAAAGAATTATAGAATACATGTTGGAAAGTGATACCAACAAGCCACTCGTAAACATGACACTTACTGACTTTGCTGATGAAACAGCAAGCGAAAGCCCTGCTCCTGGAGGTGGTTCTATTTCAGCTTATTGTGGCGTAATGGGAGTTTCCTTAGGAACTATGGTTGCGAACCTTTCGGCACACAAAAGAGGCTGGGATGATAGATGGGAAGAATTTTCTGATTGGGCAGAAAAAGGGATGGCTTACCAAAATACTTTGTTGGACTTAGTAGATGAGGACACCAATGCCTTTAATAAAATTATGGATGCTTTCCGTTTACCTAAAGACACTGAAGCAGACAAAGTAAAAAGACAAGAAGCGATACAAGCTGCCACTCAATATGCTATCCTCACTCCTTTCAAAGTAATGGAAACGGCTTTAAATTCTATGGAAGTAATGAAGGCTATGGCAGAATTTGGAAATCCTAATTCGGTAACGGATGCTGGTGTTGGTGCATTATGTGCACGTACTGCTGTAATTGGTGCTTTCCTGAATGTTAAGATTAACTGTGGCGATTGTGAAGACAAAGCCTTTGTTGCCGACATATTAGAAAGAGGACAACAATTAGTTGATGATGCTTGTGCTTTGGAAGGTGAGATTATGAAAATTACGAATTCAAAAATAAATTAAAAATTATGTCAGAAGAAATGAAAGCTTGTCCAGTATGTGAATCTCCTTATGGATATTCTACAGGATATGATTCCTACACTTGTCCTGAATGTTCCAATGAATGGAGCCCTAAAGAAGTAGAAATGGAAGTAGGTTTGGTAGCATTAGACAACAATGGAACTCGATTACAAACAGGCGATAGCGTTATTGTTATCAAAAACTTACCTGTTAAAGGTGCTCCAAAACCAGTAAAATCAGGTACTAAAGTAAAGAATATCCGGTTAACTGAAGGAGAACATAACATTAACTGCAAAATTGATGGTTTTGGTTCCATGCAATTGAAATCAGAATTTGTTAGAAAAGCTTAAAAAAAAGCAATGGAAGAGAAAGGAAAAAGTAAGACAAAAACGAATCTTCACGCAAGGAATAAAAATAGGGAGCAATATGATTTAAAGGAACTTATAAAAGAAGTACCTGAATTAAAAAAACATATACAAGCTAATAAACAGGGTGAGGATACTATTCGTTTTTCAGAACCTGAGGCTGTAAAGCTACTTAACAAAGCAATACTAGGTAGTTGTTACGGAATAAAAAACTGGGACTTTCCTGACACTAATCTATGCCCTCCTATCCCAGGTAGAGCAGACTATATTCATCATGTAGCTGATTTGATAAAAGGAAAAAAGAATATTACTTGTTTGGATATTGGTGTTGGTGCCAACTGCATCTACCCAATACTTGGTATTACTGAATACAACTGGAACTTTATTGCTACTGATGTAAATAAGGAAGCTTTATCTCATGCAGATAAAATTATAAAGGCCAACCCTACCCTTAAAGGAAAGGCAGAATTCCGATTGCAAGAAGATAAAAACAACATCTTTAAAAACATCATAAAACCGACAGATAAAATTCATATAAGCATTTGTAACCCTCCTTTTCATGCAACAGGTAAAGATGCCTTGAAAGGAAGTACTCGAAAAGTAAGAAGCCTTACAGGAAAACGATCAGAAAAAATAAAACTTAACTTTTCAGGAATGACTAATGAACTAGTTTATGAAGGGGGAGAAAAGCAATTTATACAAAATATGATAATTGAAAGTGTTACCTATGCTGAAAACTGCTTATGGTTTACTACCCTAGTTTCCAATGAAAGAAACCTAAATAGGTTTTACAGTTCTTTAGAAAAATATGGAGCCAAAGATGTAAAAACGATACACATGGGTACAGGAAATAAAATCAGCAGAATTATTGCTTGGACTTTCCTAACTAAAAAAGAACAAAAAGAATGGAAAAAGAACTAACTCGTTTTTTTGATACTTCTATTACTAATGCTTTAAGAAACCTAAAAGAAGATAGTAAAGCCAAATGGGGAACTATGACTGCCAAACAAATGCTAATCCATTTAATACAAAGCAGTAAAATGATGCATTTTGGAAATAACACT
>JBLGCF010000093.1:0-4544 GCA_047617145.1 Thalassomonas sp.
TCCAACAAATGGAATACATAGTAAAAGTAAAATTTTTCTCATATTATTTAATTATTAGTTTTTTCTCTGTTGTACCATCACTATAGATGTATAATAATGGTATATTTGGTTTTGGAGTAACACTCCTTCCCAATACATCCAGTACTTTTAGTAATTTTCTTTGACCGCTATAATCTGTAATTCCTGTAGCATTACAGTTTGCGCTGAAACTTGTCCAATTATCCTTATCCCAATTGTATTCTGCATAAGTAATATCACTTACATCAATACAAGACAAGGAGGGATTATTCATAGAATTAAAATACCATAACCCATCAGTATTACCATTTCTAACATCAATATAAGTTAATTGATTACTACCGCAGGACACCTCAAAAAGCTGAGTATTATTACTCAAATTAAGAAATAACAATTGATTAGAATGACAAAATAAATCCTTTAAGGAAATAAAACTAGCAATTCCAGTTAAATCAGCTATCCCTAAGCTATTTATATTCAATGATGTTATCGTATCAATAGCTATAGTTTCAATATTATCATCTAAAACAAAATCATAACCCAAGTTAATTAATTCTTGTTCAAAATTATCATCAGGAATATAAGTGAATTGCCCAACTACTAACAGAGGAAGAAAAAGTAGTGAAAGCAATATTTTTTTCATTATTTTTTAATAATTTGTTTAGTAAATTGCTGCCCTTCAACACTCATATTTACAAAATAAATTCCACTTTTTAAAGTAGTTAAATCTAATTGAACACTATTAACTCCCTGAATTCCATTATAAAAATCAGTTGATTTTATTTTTTTTCCTAACTCATCAATAACATTTATCTTAACTTCAGACGCAATATTTAATTTATAGGTAATTTTTGCTTTATCATTTGTGGGATTAGGAAAAATCCTCCAATCAAAATCAACTAATTGCACTTGACTTTCAACACCTAAAACATCACTAATACTAGTTAAATTTGTTTGATAAACTCCATTTCCAAAAGTTCCAACAACTAACAAGCCATCACTTGGCCGATATGTTAAAAACTCTACAATAGTAGAACCAAAAGCATTATATCCAATTTGCTCCCAAACTGTATTTTCTCCATCCAAATTAGCTGTTCCAAACAAACCTACTGTTGTTCCTACAAGGTACAATGTACTATTACCTAAAGGTATAATCTCTGCCGTTCTGCATGAAGGACCATTACCAGATCCTGAAGGGTTTTGCTCTAAATTGCCTGCAATTTTATTCCAATTCTGTCCACCATCATTACTATGAAACAAAGAATAAATACTATAATTAGAATACACTACTATAAGTTCATCTGCATTATCAGGATTCACTGCAATGTCAGTGCAATAAGAATTGTTTGCCGTTGGAATATTAGATAATTGTGTGACAACTGGGTCACCAATATGAGCATCATCTACTCTATAAACATCCTTATTTTGAGTGCCAAAATAAACAACATTTTTAGGATTAAGAGAAGTTGTTATTACTGAAATTTTCAAATTCTGGTTAGGTAAAGTATCTGAAAACATATCCCAACCTAAATCTGATTTCTGATGAGAACTATTATATGCAATACTACTTAAATCATTGTTTCTCCATAATTTATTTCCTTCAGCCCAATAGATAATATCATCATTATTTCTATCCATTTCCATGGGATTCATCCACATATATTTATTACTATCACATGAAGCAGGGTCTAATCTTTGAAACGCTAAACGAGTAGCAATAGTATCTAACTTCATTTTATACATTACACCCCTTTGAATAGTAAGTACAAAATCTTCTTCATTATCAGCAATTCCAGCATGAGAACCATCTCCATTAAATGGCATATTCCATATTGCATCCGTTTCATCATTAAAAGTAACTCTACTACCATTATCTTGAAAACCACCTTGAAGAACTTCCGAATTTGGATTCTTACTTATAGCTACTGTATATAATTGAGTTGTATTATATCCATTATTTAAAGATTCCCATTCAACAATATCTTTATATACATTTTTAGTTTTAAAAACCCCTCCATCATTCCCATTTACCATGACACTATCATTTGATGGTAAATACAAAATAACATGCTGATCAGGATGATGATTAGGGTAAGAACCCCAATTCCCATCTCCTTCAGAAGAACCTACTTGATAACCACCAATAATTGTAGTGTTATTTGGAGATGTAAATCCATCAGTAGAACGCCATAAATTAGTTCCCCCAATAATAATGAGATTAGGATCTGTAGGATGAACATTAACTACTAAATCATAGGAACCTTGTGCGTTAAAATTATCAAAAGAGCTTGCTTGATTAGTTGGGATATTCATTGAAAGATCAGTCCATTTCCCACCACCATTACTACCATCTCCTGATAAATACTCATATTTCCAAAGAGAAGTCCAAGTTTCACCTCCAAAAAAAACATCAGTATGCTGACCATTGCCAGTAGTTTCTGCCGCCAAGAAGTAAACCTCATTTTCGTTAGAAGGATTAATCCCTATAACTACTCTACTATAAACAGGTGAGAATAAAGAATCAGTAATGTTTACCCAATTCTGCCCATCATCAGAACGCCAAAGTCCCTTATCATTACAATTGCTACTAATAGTAGCATAAACGGTTCCATTTGAAGTTATATCTACATCAGTATATTGATAATAATATTGATTAGCTCCGCCTAACTCTTTATTCCAATTTAAACCCCCGTCTTCCGAACGGTATATATCACCTCTAGTAGCCACATACACGACATCCAAACTATCATTACTTACATCAGATTTTATACTAAATGTAAAATCAAAATCACCATCTAAAACTGTTGGTGTGTTTGAGGTAGTAATAGGTAATGAATCCCAACTTAAACCCCCATCAATTGATTTGTAAATACCATTCCCATAGACTGATATATCTGATAAATAAGACCCTCTATTTTCACCTGTTCCAAAATACCAAGTATCTTCATGCCCTATTCGTTTATCTTGAGTTAAACAAGATATTCTATGCTCTTGATTAGGGTTCGTTGTCATATCCCAAGAAGCACCTCCATTTATTGAACGGAACATTCCTCCAGTAGCCCCACCGGCTAAAATTGTATTCTCATCTAAAACATCAAAAGCTAAAGCTCTTGTACGTCCTCCAACATTATAAGGACCCCTTAGTTTCCAATTTGCTTTAGACATTGTAGTAGATTTTGGTAAAGTCTTAGCAAAAATAATTTCTTTTTTCCTAATATTTTTAGGAACTTCACCTGTCGCTGGGTCTGCTAATCGTAATCTTTCCCAAACAATACGCTCTGCTGGGTTATCAGAAGCATAAACAACTGATTTATTTTTTGTCTGAGTGCAGGAATTGAAACATGCTAAACCTATTGCAAGAAGTAAAATTTTATTCATTTTATTAAAGTTTTAATGTCGTAAAGATAAGTAATTTGTTTTGAGTAAGCAGAGGCTCTATTGCTTGCTCCTTTTTGGTTTTTCAAAAGTAGAATATTTCTAGTAATTTCTGAAATTAATAAGGCAACTGTTTATTCAATTACGGAATTTTACGCTTAAAAAAAATGAACAACTTAAATAAGAATCAGATTTAATTCTAAAAATATCTTTATTGAAGGATCAATTTCTTATTAATCACTCCATTATTAGTTGTGATTTCTAAGAAGTAAATTCCTTTAGCATTATCTATTAGGTTTATCTGTTTAGTGTATTCTCCAATAAACTGTTCTAAGTTATCATTTACTAACTCCTCTCCTATTACATTCATGATCCTAACTCTTAAATCCTGTTTAGCAATAGAAGTAAAACTAACATTAAAGATATCTCTTGATGGGTTAGGATAAATCTCTAAGTTATTGATTGCTGTACTTCCTTCTAATCTAATAGAAGCTGGCTGAGTCCAGAAGATTGGAGTTGACCAAAGTACAGAACGGTAAGGTCCTCCAGCTGGGTCACACCATGTTCTAACTGAAGCACGGTAAGTTGTTCCTGGATTTAAACTATTCTTATCCTTTGTAAATGCTGGATAGAATACTCCAAAACCACCTGCTGTTGTCCAAATAGAACCTAATGTATCAACTCTTAACTTAATGCGAGCAAAACTATAAGCTGTTGCTGGTAAATCCCAAGTAAAGGTAGCCTTAGTAGTAGTAGGTGTACTTACTGCAAAATTATCTACATTAAGACATATGTCCAATGTAGTAAAATTTTGAAGTGTAGACCAACTTGAAGTAGAACCTGCACAATACCAAGCTTTGATATAGTACTCGTAAGTAGTTGAAGGAGTTAAGCCTAAAAGCATTTTACTTGTAGTATTCAAGCCAAAGATACATAAACCAGATCCTGCCATGGTCTTAGACAACCATGCACTTGTTCCAACCTCTCTATATCTAATACGGTATTGATCAACCATACAGTTTGAATCATTCATATTATCCCAAGTAATTCTTACTCTATCATGAATTAACTCTGAAGTATAAGCACCTGTTGGTGAATCAAAGTTACATGAACCTGAATTTACAAGAGTTGCACATGAACCATCATCAATA
>JBLGCF010000094.1:0-4497 GCA_047617145.1 Thalassomonas sp.
AAGCGAATAATCTTCTTGTAAGCGCAAGGTATCATCAAAAGTAGGGAAAATTCCAGCCGACTGAAAAGTACCAGCAAAGGCCAAACCTTTACCCGTATAATTATCTAAACTATCAATCTCAAAAGGTTGTAAATGGAAAGAAAACCGATCCCTGTCATACACCCCATCATAAATAGCTTGTCTGTCATAATAGGCATAAGAATCTTCAAAGGATCTAAAGATAGGGAAACCTGGAAAACTATCTTTTCTTAATCCTGATTTATTACTAGGATCATCAATCCTTAAATCACCCGTAACAGCCTCAATTACCGTTTTTACTTTGGTAAGCTTCTCATTACCGTACATATCTTTTTGAATTGGCATAATAGGCACTGAAAGCTGTACAGAATCAATTTCATTTAAGTCTACCTTAAACTCATCATAATGGAAAAAGAAATTTTTACCAAACAAATTCAAACGCCCTCTACCAGCATAAATCTGACCATTAAAAACAAAGTCTCTATTTTTTTTAATCACCAATAACCCATCTTTAGGGTACAAATAGACATCTCTTGCTTCACTTAATTGAATATCATGAATACCTAGTATATTTAAATCCTTAGTTTCAATATTTAAAGCTGCATTTACTAAGTATTTTTCTGGTGTTTTGTATTCTCCAGTAGTAATTACAGAATTAAAGGAAATCACATCATAATCCCCTAAACCTGAAGCCGCATTAATATAAGTATACAACTTAGGCAGAACAGTAATTCTCTCTTCTCCAAAGTCATAAAAAATAAAACCATCATTCGCTAACTGAATTAAGTAGTGTTGAATTTGAACAGCAGGAAAACGAGCAAATTTTGAGAAATCATCAACAAAGAATTTTTCCTCTTGCTTAGCTTTCACATAATTATTCACTAAAAATAAAGAGTGTATCGCATCAACACCTTGCATGGACTCATATTTTTGTTGTAAATATCTATCTACCGATTCCAATTCAACACGCGATTCTGCTGTTCCTGGCAAAGAACCAAAAGTAATAATATCTTTATCAATATTCCACTCCAAGAGTTCAAAGTCCATAGTTACGTTATGATAAGTGTTTAGCATTGGTGCTCCTGAAATTCCGTTAACATCTCGATACAATTGCAGTTTACGCTCACTATTAATGTACTTAAACTGTAAGTTAGAATGGTAAATGGAGTCGGCATCAAAGAATATTTTTATTCCTGCTCCTTTTGAAATAATTCTATCAGTCCCTAAACTAAAACGATTGGCATTAGCAACAAAAACAGGTTTACCATTTCGCTTAAAAATAATTCTTGCCTCTGCATAATCCCCACCATCAGCAATAAACTCTTTCCCTTGCATTTTATACCCTCCTTTATAATCCACATTGGGGAAAATTTCTTTCAATTCTACATTCTTACTGTAAGAAGTAAACTTTGGAAAATTCTCAGCTTGCCTAGCAGAAGCTACTTTATTGATAACCTGTCCAACAATCGGTAATGGAAAAATATATTTATTATAAAAAACTGCTGAATCAGCAATCAAAGTACTCTTGCGAGTATCTAATTTATAAGCCGAAATAGTTGCATAGACAGAGTCTTTAGCTAAGCCTTTACTCTCCCAAGAGATTAAGCCACCACTCCCCTCCCAATCATGGGACACAAAATAATACTTTCCTTTTGTCCCTTCAATAGTATACGAACCTGAAGAACCATTACAACTTAAATCAAAAGTGGAATTAAACAAAATAATTGGCTCTATCATCTCAAATTCAAAATGATAATCATCCGTGTTCACCAACCAAGAAGCCGATTTGCTTGATCGCAAAGTATTTTCCTTGATCAAACCATCCGTAAATGCACAAAACAACATTAACTTTTTAGTAGTTGTATTTTCAACCGTTTCAACTACTACTGACAACCATTCAGGCAACATACTCTCTCCCTTTGCATGTTTATCTACATTCATTAAGGAAGAAAGCACCTTAGAAAAATGAGGATTAGCACGCATACGCTTATCTAACATTTTATTAGAAATTAGAATAATGCTTTCCTTCTCAATTGAAGTAAGTGTCGATTCATTTTTTGAAAAAGACTTAAATACAGCTTTCAAATCAGCATTTTCTGAAGCAGTCATAAACTCTTTTAATTCACCTAAATAAGCAGGGAATTCTTTTGAAAATTCTTTCAATTTCCCTTTTTTCTGAGCGAAAGAGGAAAACGAAAAGACAAGCGTTAATACAAAAAGTATTAAGCCTTTTTTAAATGTAGCATTTGCCATTTGTTTTTATGTTTTGAAACAACTAATTCCAAGCCAAGTTGTTCTGATTTTTCTAAAATTAAAGGAATATCTTCTTTTAAGAATCCGCTAAATAAAATTTCTGATTTTTCATTCATTGCCCCTACATAAGTTGCAATATCTTGCAGAATAATATTCCTATTAATGTTTGCTAAAATGATATCAAAAGTTTCATCTCCTATTGCACCCGCATCTCCATGAATGAAATCAATATTATCAACAGAATTAAGCTGAGCATTCTCTTCAGCATTCTCAAAGGCCCACTCATCAAAATCAATACCAATTAATGAATTAGCCCCAAGCTTAGCAGCCAAAATTGCCAAAACTCCCGTACCACTTCCCATGTCTAAAACTGATTTATCTTTAAAATCAATGCCGAACATTTCATTCATCACTAAGGAAGTTGTTTCATGATGTCCTGTACCAAATGACATTTTTGGGGTTATAATTATTTCCTGCTCTACATCAGGAAAATCAGCATGAAAATGAGCGCGAATCACACATCTATCATTTATGTATACTGGCTCAAAATTACTTTCCCATTTTTTATTCCAGTTTTCTTGTTTTACTTTATTAATGGTAAAAGTAAGTTCGCACAATTCTACAACTTCAGAAATAATTTCTTTTACAGCTGTTTCATTAAACAGGTGTGTTTGCACATATGCTTTTACCCCATTTTCATACTCATTATAGGATTCAAACTCAATTTCATTGAGCTTTGCCACCAATATATCAGCAAAAGGTACCACAGGATTTAACTTAATATCTACTTCAGTATATTCCATTGAAAGGCTTGTGTTATTGCTACAAAATCATCTGATTTTAAAGATGCACCACCAATTAAACCTCCGTCAATATCCTTACTTGCAAACAGCTCTTTTGCATTAATTGGTTTACATGAACCACCATATAATATTGAAGTACTTTCTGCTACTTCATTTCCGTATTTTTCAACTAATAAGTTCCTAATGAAAGCATGCACCTCTTGTGCTTGATCAGTACTTGCTGTTACTCCAGTACCAATTGCCCAAATAGGTTCATAAGCAATCACTATATTTTTAAATTCCTCAGCAGAAAGATGGAATAAACTCTCTGATAATTGCGATTTAATCCATTCAAAATGCGCGGCACTTTCTCTTTGTGCTAAACTTTCACCACAACAGAAAATTACTTTTAAATCATTCATAAATGCTTGCCGCACTTTCATTTTTAAATTTTCATTGCTTTCAGTAAAATTTACTCTTCTTTCAGAGTGTCCTAAAACAACATATCTAGCACCACAAGATGCTAGCATACTAGCAGAAACTTCTCCAGTAAAAGCACCTTTATCATTCGCACTACAATCCTGTGCTGCAGCAACTACCTTAGGAGTGTTAGCACACATTTTTGCTACTTTATGCAAATACACAAATGATGGGGAAAATACCACATGTGTATTATTATCAGTAGGCAATTTAGCCAACACATCTTCTACTAAGGTAATCCCTTCTTCCCTGCTTAAATTCATTTTCCAGTTCCCTGCAACTATATTCTTTCTCATATTAACTTATTCTTATTCGGGGGTCGAGCCACCCATATATTAAATCGACTATTATATTAATGATTACGAAAATTGATGCAATAAGAAGCACGGCTCCCATTACTACTGGCAAGTCCATTTTATTTAAGGCATCAACTATTTCTTTTCCTATTCCGTTCCATGCAAAAATGTATTCCACAAAAACGGCTCCTGCCAAAAGGGAGGCAAACCAACCTGAAACAGCAGTTACTACAGGATTCAAAGCATTTCGTAAAGCATGCTTAAAAATAACTGTAAATTTACTCAACCCTTTTGCTGTTGCAGTACGGACATAATCCATTGAAAGCACTTCCAACAAGGAATTCCTACACAACTGAATAATTACTGATAGTGGGCGAATACCCAAGGTAATTGCTGGCAGAATTAGATTTTTAATTTGCAAGAATGAACCTCTACCATAATCATCCACTTCATACAAACTACCTGTCATATTTAGCCCAGTGTAGTTGTGCAGTACAAAACCAAACAACCATGCAATAATGATAGATGCAAAAAAAGAAGGCAAGGACATTCCTAACACTGAAATAAATAAGATTACCTTATCAATAAAAGTATCCTTGTACAGTGCAGAAAACACCCCTAGAATTAAACCCAAGAACAAAGCAATACCAATGGATGAAAGTGCCAAA
>JBLGCF010000095.1:0-4445 GCA_047617145.1 Thalassomonas sp.
CCTACAGGTGTTATAAATATTAAGAATACTGATAAAACTGTAATTAAAGTTACTGATGTATTAGGTCAAGAAACTCCATACAGAAGGAATACACCTTTATTCTACATCTATGATGACGGAACGGTTAAGAAAAAAATAATTATTGAATAAAACAATAAAGAATATGGAAACATTACAAAAAATAAAATTAAGTGAGGCTAACATTACACTATGGAGGGTTACGTTTAATATATCAAAATTTTATAATAAAAATGATTATACTTTGAATAAGGCAAGAAGACATTTTATGTCTTTAGTAGACGAAGAAGGAGGTGAAGACTATACAGAAGAATCAGATGATGATTGGTATTTATCTGCAGAGTTTTCTTGTTATGCTTGTGATAGTGGTCATGGCGGAAATATTATAAATGATTGTCTTAATGCAATTAGAGAAGATGGGATAGAGATGGATGAATTTCCTGACTATGAATATCAATGGAATAAAATAGAAAGCTCTCAAGATTATCAAGAACATCTTTCATATGGATTATCTACATATGGAAGAGGTATAAAGATAGAAGATGATTTTCTTCTTGGTGAATGTTTGTCAGAATTTATTGACAATTGTTCATGCAAAAATAATTGTTGACAATAGAATCACTACTTGATTTGGAATGGATTTGTAAGGTTAATCTAGTTCCTGATTTTCGACACACTAGGATATAAGATTATTAAAAGGATATTAGAATTATAAAAAAAGTAACCCAGAAGAGTTTCTTTTTTATAAATTATATTTTTTTCTAATCTGTTAGCTTTATTGTAAATCCTTAAAAACTAGTAGCATAAACAGGCAAGATACTATGCTATAAATATACTGATGAATCATAGGTTTTCATGAGAATGAAATAATAGATTAACATATATATCCACACTTTAATAACTCCACAATTTTTGTGGAGTTATTTATTTTATATACTATTAAAAAAAAAATATCGTTACTCTTTGCGATTAGTTAAACAAAATATAAATTTGCAATCCTAAATTTAAAACAATGACTGAAACAGTACAAACTGATTTAAAAGAATTAAACGAAAAAATAAACAAGGAAAGCGCCATAATTGATATGCTGATGCTAGAACTCAACAAAGTAATTGTTGGGCAGAAACACATGAGCGAACGCCTTTTGGTAGCTTTACTTTCTAACGGACATATACTATTGGAAGGCGTGCCTGGACTTGCAAAAACACTAGCCATAAGTACACTTGCCAAAACTATTGACGCAAAATTTAGTCGTCTACAATTTACACCAGATTTATTACCTGCCGATATTATTGGGACACAAATATACAGCCCTAAAAATGAAACTTTTTCAGTAAAAAAAGGACCTATATTTGCTAATTTTATTCTTGCAGATGAGATAAATCGTGCTCCTGCCAAGGTGCAATCAGCACTACTGGAAGCTATGCAAGAACGCCAAGTAACTATTGGTGGCGAATCCTTTCCTTTGGATAAACCATTCTTAGTAATGGCTACACAAAATCCTGTTGAACAAGAAGGTACTTATCCTTTACCAGAAGCACAAATAGACAGGTTTATGCTTAAAGTAGTGATTGACTACCCTAAAAAGGAGGAGGAAAAAATGATTATTCGCCATAACCTGGCAAAAACTTTCCCTACTGCCAATACTGTACTAAAGCCTGAAGCCATTATTCGTGCTCGTGATTTAGTAAAAGAAGTATACATGGATGAAAAAATTGAGCAATACATTATTGATATCGTATTTGCTACCAGGTATCCTGAACAATACGGCCTTGAAAAATTCAAAAACATGATAAGTTTTGGAGGATCGCCAAGAGCAAGTATAAACTTAGCAGCTGCAAGTAAGGCCTATGCTTTTATAAAGCGTAGAGGCTATGTAATACCTGAAGATGTGCGTGCGCTTTGCCATGATGTATTGCGACACAGAATTGGACTTACCTATGAAGCAGAAGCTGAAAATATTACTTCAGAAGATATCATTACTGAAATATTAAATGCAGTAGAGATTCCTTAAAAAGATGACAGTAAGAAGTCAATAGACAACAACCCATAGACTATCGTCTAACAACCATAAACTAAAAAATGAGCACCTCAGCACTCTTAAAAAAAGTTCGTAAGATTGAGATAAAAACCAAAGGACTCTCCAACCATATTTTTGCCGGAGAATACCATACGGCTTTTAAAGGGAAAGGTATGGCCTTTTCGGAGGTGCGTGAATACCAACCTGGAGATGATGTGCGCTCCATTGATTGGAATGTAACCGCCCGCTACAATGCGCCATTCGTAAAAGTATTTGAGGAAGAACGAGAAATGACTGTGATGCTAATGATTGATGTATCAGCATCCGGGAATTTTGGAACGCAAGAACAATTTAAAAGAGAATTAGCAACTGAATTAGCCGCTATACTAGCCTTTTCAGCCATTAATAATAACGATAAAGTAGGCGTTATTTTCTTTACCGATAAGGTAGAACAATTTATTCCACCTAAAAAAGGGAAAAGCCATATATTACGAATTATCCGTGAAGTACTCGCCTTTCAGCCCACTGGAAAAGGCACTGATATTGCTACTGCTTTGGAGTATTTTTCGGCTGTGATTAAAAAAAGAAGTATCTGTTTTATCCTATCTGACTTTATGAGTAAGGAATTTGATATGCCTTTAAAAATAGCCAGTAAAAAACACGATTTGGTAGCCTTACGCATACATGATACAAGAGAAGATACCCTGCCAAATGTTGGGTTAGTACCCATGCAAGATGCAGAAACAGAACAAATGCTTTATGTAGATACTTCAAGTAAAAAAGTCCGTGATAATTTTGCTAAGAATAGAGCTAATGCAACTGAAAAATTACGCAAATTATTGCCTGCTAGTGGTGTGGATTTAATTGACATTACCACAGGAACTGATTATGTAAAACCACTCATTAACTTTTTTAAAACCAGAGGAAAAAGAAGATGAAAAAACTAGCCATACTCCTACTTATCAGCAACTTTGCATTTGCACAAACAGCCACAATGGACACTAACGCTATCCTTATTGGAGAGCAAATAAATTTTACCATTAGCAACTCCATTGCCAATACAAATGTGTGGCCTACTTATGATGAATTTTTAGTAGAAGGAATTGAAATAATTAAACAAGGAAAACTAGATACAAGCAAATCTATTATTTCACAAAATTTTATCATTACCGCTTGGGATACTGGAAGCTATTACATCCCCTCCATCTTATTTTCAGAAAGCAGTAAAACAGAAGGATTACTTTTAAATGTGCAAACCATTACACTAGAAGAAGGTGCTGAACTTAAAGACATAAAACAACCTATGCAAGCGCCAATTGGCTGGAGCGATATTTGGCCTTGGCTACTAGGAATAATTACAATTGCACTCATTGTTTACTTGCTTAAAAAGTATGTATTCAATAAAAAAGAGGAAGTAATTACAGCTAAATCAAAAGCAATTATCCCTGCTGATATTACCGCTTTAAAACAACTTAATACGCTAGAGAAAGACCAACTCTGGCAAGCAGGAAAAATAAAAGAATACCATACAGAGCTATCCGAAATTATTAGGAGATACACTGAAAATAGATTTGATTTTATTGCGCTAGAACTAGCAACTGATGAGATAATAAGCGAACTGAAAAGCAAAGTAAATAATGAGCAATTAGCAAGCATTACCATCCTGCTGCAAAGGGCCGATTTAGCCAAGTTTGCCAAAAGCAAACCTGATACAGATGAAAATGAACAAAGCATGCAATTGGCAAAGCATTTTGTAGGACAAACAAAACAAAAAGAGATAACTAATGGCTAATTATACTTTTGTAAATAGCGAATTTTTCTATCTATTGGTATTGCCATTCGCTATCCTTATATGGCAAATACTAAAACATAAAACCAGTGCCAGTACTATTTTATTTTCAGGTACTGAAGCCATAAACACTAAGCCAACTATAAAACAAAGGTTAAGGCATCTTCCTTTTATTTTTAAAATTAGTGCCGCTACACTGCTAATTATTGCAATGGCTCGCCCACAATCCTCCACCAACTGGGAAGAAAGTACTACTGAAGGAATTGAAATTATACTCGCTATGGATATTTCAGGAAGTATGTTGGCACAGGATTTAAAACCAGACCGATTAGAAGCATCAAAAAATGTGGCAATTGATTTTATTAGCCAAAGAAAGAATGACCGAGTAGGCTTGGTTATTTTTGCTGGAGAAAGCTTTACGCAATGTCCGCTTACTACCGATCATAATGTACTTATCAATTTATTTAAGGATGTGAAAAGTGGTATGGTGAATGATGGAACAGCAATAGGAATGGGATTGGCTACTGCCATTAATCGTTTAAAAGATTCTGAAGCCATTTCAAAAGTGATTATCTTGCTAACGGATGGAGTAAATAATAGCGGGACAATACCGCCACT
>JBLGCF010000096.1:0-4353 GCA_047617145.1 Thalassomonas sp.
TTAATTATATTACTTTCAATAAATGTTGTGATTTATGACAACGCTATTGGCTGGGGTAATCAGTTAGCCCTATTATTTTCAGGTGCATTAGCAGCTATCATTGGAATTTTCTATGGTAGTAAATTCAAAACTATTATAGTAGGAATTGGCAACAGTATTAAATCAATGATACCTGCTATTATCATGCTTTTACTTATTGGTTCACTAGCTGGAACTTGGTTAATTTCTGGAGTTATTCCAGCAATGATTTATTATGGGTTACAAATATTGAATCCTACAATTTTCTTATTTGCTACCGCAATAATAACCGCTATTGTCTCCCTTGCTACCGGAAGTTCATGGAGCACCATAGCAACAGTAGGAATCGCACTTTTAGGAATTGGAACAGCAATTGGCTTACCATTAGGATTAATTGGTGGAGCTATTATTTCAGGAGCTTATTTTGGAGACAAGATGTCTCCCTTATCAGAAACAACTAATATGGCTGCTGCCATAAGTGGGGTTGATTTATTCGACCATATAAAATACATGATGTATACTACTGTGCCTTCATTTATTATTACTTTGATTCTATTTTTAGGAATTGGATTTTATTTCACTACTGATATTTCTTCAGAACAAATTGACCAAGCATTAAATGTTATTGCAAATAAATTTACTATTACACCTTGGTTATTTTTAGTGCCTATTGCAGTTATTGTTATGATTATAAAAAAGGTAGCTGCTATTCCTGCTTTATTTCTTGGAACTTTATTGGGAGGAGTATTCGCTATCTTCTTTCAACCAGAAATAGTTGTAGAAGTATCAGGAACATCAATAAACAGCATCAGTTCTTATTATATGGGCGTTATAAATGCAATGATTGGTGATGTTAACTTTACAATAGTAAATGCAAGTATAAATGACATCTTTAATGTAGCAGAAGTAGATAGATCTGATTTACTAAAATCAGGAGGGATGTATGGCATGCTTAATACATTGTTACTTATCTTTTGTGCAATGACATTCAGTGGGTCAATAGAATCAACTGGACTATTAAGAAGAATAGCAGAGCCTATTGTAAAATACGCGCAAAATACTGGAAGCCTAATTGCAACTACTGCCAGTACTTGTATTTTCTTTAACATTACTACTTCCGATCAATACATGAGTATTGTAGTGCCAGGTAGAATGTTTGCTGATACTTACAAAGAAAAAGGATTAGCTCCAGAAAATTTGAGTAGAACATTAGAGGATAGCGGAACAGTAACTTCAGTACTTATCCCTTGGAATTCTTGTGGAGCAACACAATCAGCAGTATTGGGTGTGGCTACATTATCCTATTTACCTTTCTGTTTTTTCAATTTAATTTCCCCACTTATGACTATTGCTTATGGTTACTTTGGGATTAAGATTAAAAAATTAGCTCAATAAATTATATTTTTAAACATGAAACAATTTTTTCTGCTTTTATTATTTACTCCTCTTTTAATTTTTTCTCAAGGAAGTTTAGTTTTAGTTGGCGGTGGTGGCGAAAGTAATGGAGGCTGGAGTGATGCTCCTTACACTTGGGCACTTGACCAATCTCAAAACAGAAAAGTAGCTGTTATCTATTATAGCAGTTCTACATCTTGGATTCCTGAATATTTCATGGATTTGGGCGCTAACGATACTGCTCGCTTTGACATTGATAATTTTACATTGGCTAATGCACAAGCTACCTATGACAGCTTAATGAACTATGATGTATTCTTCATAAAGGGAGGAAATCAGTGGGACTATTACAATACTTGGAAAGGAACAAGGGTAGAAGATGCAATTACAGATAAGTTTAACCAAGGAGGGGTAATTATGGGAACTTCTGCTGGAATGGCTATTTTATCAGAATACATTTTTACAGCAGAGAATGGGAGTGTGTATCCTGATGAAGGATTAGAAGACTACAATAATCCTAATATTACGATTGAAAATGATTTTCTAAATATTTTTCCTAATTATATTTTTGATACTCATTTTGTAGAAAGAGGGAGACTAGGAAGGTTACTTGCATTTGTAAAAAACATTCAACTTGTCAATGTACATGCTCTAGGAGTTGATGATAGAACTGCAATCTGTATTGATAGCAATAATATTGGTACTGTAATGGGCTCAGCAAGCATAACAATAATAGAAGGTTTTGTTAATTTAAATAAAAAATATTTTCAATTGATTGATGGACAAGAATTTGATTTCAATAATTTTCAAGTTATGAATACAACTAGTGCATTTCAGTTGAATCCTCCTAATCAAATAGAATATCAAAACTACATAAATACGCTACTTGTTTCTGGTAGTGATAGCCTAGAACATATGGATAATTTTTTAACCGTATTGCATAATATACAAGGGTTAATAACTGACACAATTTATATTTATACAACAAATATAAATCAAGCAACTAATTTAGAAAACTATCTTAATAGCTTAGGACTTCCTCATCACAAGACTATTGACATCAATACTTCAGTCACCGTTTCTGCTTATAATTTTTCATCACCAAAAAAAATATTGTTTTATGCAAATAACTGGAATACTTTAATTGATTTTTTGAATAATACTCCAAATGGAAATATCTTAAAATCCAAACTAACGGACAATACAACTATCACTGCTTTTGCAGGGCAAGATTCCAAATTTGTGGGAACTACTTTTTGCAGTAATATTCACGATAATATATATGGAAGCTATTATGGGGAATTAGAATTTGTAAAAGGACTTAATTTGATTAAAAGCTCCATATTTATGCCAAACACTTATGATGCATACGCAAGTAGTTATTATGAAAACACGCAATCAGCAATAAATTGGGGAATGATGAAGGACACTTTAAAATATGGAGTATTTCTTTCCTACAATGGTTATTTGAATATTTGGCAAAATGGAAATAGTAAATACCTAACTACAAAAGGAACTCCTGCAATTTTATTTACCAACAATGGAACAGAAGTTGATACAACAAGCTCATACGTATACTCTTCTCAAAATTTTCTAAGGCAAATCACTAGCTTTAAAGAACTCTCTATTAATTGGAATCCAAACAATTGGCTTACTTATTGGAATAGTACTATTACAGGAATAGAACAGATAAACATCCCTAAAAGAAAACTACTCAATATCACTAATCTGCAAGGACAAAAAACAAAAGAAAAAACCAATACTCCCCTATTTTACAAATATGAAAATGGTGAAGTGGAAAAAAAGATTATTATTGATTAAAAAGGCCTTTTAGTTTTTCAATTACGTAATCAATTTCTTCTTTAGTATTGTATTTACTAAATGAAAAACGAACACCAGGGCGAGTACTATCAGGAGCAATAGCCGAAAGCACATGCGAACCTGTACTACTTCCAGAACTACAAGCGCTACCACCACTACAAGCAATT
This sequence comes from Thalassomonas sp., assembly GCA_047617145.1. GTDB lineage: Bacteria > Bacteroidota > Bacteroidia > Flavobacteriales > BACL11 > UWMA-0277. The sequence continues at coordinate 3,402 of JBLGCF010000096.1, forward strand.
CCTAAAATATCAAGGTTAAACAAAAGCATTTCTGCCATAGCAGTTTCAGGGAAACTACAACTTAAAACGGTATACAGACTATTTTCCAAATCAGTACATTTACCATAAAACTGCACATCATTTATTTCTGACTTTAACTGCTTAATCATGTATTCTTTTAATCCTTTAATATAAGCGACTTCTTCTTCCAAGTTAGCATACGCCATTTCCATAGCCATGGCCATAGCAGCAATTCCATAAATATTCTCAGTTCCCGCACGCATATTTCTTTCTTGCCCACCTCCTGTTAGTAAAGGGTTAATTTGAATATCTTCCGATACATAAATAAAACCAACTCCCTTAGGACCATGAAATTTATGTGCTGAAGCAGCCATAAAATCAATATTTAACTCTTGTAAATTAAACGGAAAATGCGCCATAGTTTGGACAGTATCCGAATGAAAAATAGCTTTGTATTCGCTACAAATATCTCCAATCTGTTTTATATCCTGAATAGTACCTATTTCATTATTAGCATGCATAATAGACACAAATGTTCTGTCATTATTTACCAATAATTCTTTTAAATGATTAAGCGAAACCTCTCCACTTTCATTCGTATCTATATAAGAAAGTTTGATTTTCCCTTCTGCAGCTAAATTCTCCAAAGGGTATAAAACTGCAGGATGAGAGAGTTTAGAAGTTATTGCATGTGTTATTTTATGGTCATTTATTGCACACTTAATTGCCATATTATCTGCTTCAGTCCCTCCTGAAGTAAAAAATATTGACCCTGGTGAAGTGTTTAAAATACCTGCAATAGTCTTACGAGCATTCTCAATAACGATTTTAGACTCTCTACCAAAAGAATGGACAGATGAAGGGTTTGCGTAAGTTGTTTTCATCATTTCACTCATCAACTCGATAATTTCTGGCGCCATTGGTGTTGTAGACGCATTATCTAAAAAAACTC
>JBLGCF010000097.1:0-4239 GCA_047617145.1 Thalassomonas sp.
GAATGGGACGCTAATTAGCATTTGGCATAACGATACTTTTAGCGAGCAAGGACCATGGAAAGGTTGGCGTAATGTATATGAGGAGATGGTTAAATTAATAAATACTTAAAATGGAGATAATTAATTTGGGGAAGCAAAATTCAATATTTAATCATTTTATCCGAGAGATAAGAGATGTAAGTATTCAGAAAGATGCTATGCGTTTCAGAAGAAATATAGAGCGAATTGGGGAGGTTTTTGCTTATGAAATAAGTAAAAAAATAGGCTATGAAAATAAGAGTATAACCACTCCACTTGGTATTTCTAAAGAAAGTTTAATGACAGAGAAATTAGTGCTAGCTACTATTTTAAGAGCAGGGCTGCCTTTGCATCAAGGACTTCTTAATTATTTTGATAGTTCAGATAATTGTTTTATTTCAGCTTATCGAAAACATAAAAAAGGTGGTGATTTTGAAATAAAAATTGAATATTTGTCTTCTCCCAATTTAGACGGGAAAACGGTTATATTATGTGATCCTATGTTGGCTAGTGGTAGTTCAATGGTTTTAGCAATGGAAGCGCTTCTTTCAAAAGGAAAGCCAAAATATATTCATGTGGTAGCTGCTATTGCTAGTGCTGAAGGTGTCCAATATTTTAAAGAAAATAAACCTTTTAGCAATTGTACCCTTTGGCTGGGTGCTGAAGACCAGGAAATGACCGCACAATCCTATATTGTACCTGGATTAGGAGATGCTGGAGACTTAGCTTTTGGTGAAAAAAGTTAAATAAGTTAGAATAGTTAATTATTTTTCACGAAATTAGCAACCCTTTATATTTAGGTACGTATTAGAGGTACGAAAAGTAATTATGTCATTAGCATTAAAAATATTAGTTGTAATCTTCTTAAGTGGTATCAAATTCATGTTTGCTATTCCACTTTCCCTCATTAAATATGAATTTACTTTTTTTCAAACTCTTCTTTTCTCAGTAGTTGGTGGGGTCTTAAGTGTTTTTGTTTTTTCGTTTTTAAGTGGTAAAATATACAAGATAATTGAAGCAAGAAGAAAAAATAAAGTGAAGAAAAGAAGTATGAAAAAAGCATTAGCAATAAAAACTGCCCGTAAGTATGGTTTATTTGGCATTGCCTTTCTAACGCCTATCTTTTTATCCATTCCTATTGGTACTTATTTGGCGCTTTATTTTTTTCCTGAAAAGAAAAAGACCATTCCAATTCTTATCACCTCAGTAGTAGCTTGGTCATTGGTGCTGTCAGTTGCACTTACTGCTTTCTAGAGGAATGATTAAACATATATTTTTTGATTTAGACCGTACCCTTTGGGATTTTGAAGCAAATTCTCATGAAACTCTTTTAGAACTTTGCACTTCTCATAATCTTTCGGATAAAGGAATTGAGGATTATGAAGCCTTCATAAAAATCTATAAAGTACATAATGAGCAATTATGGGATTTATATCGTCAGGATAAAATTAAGAAAGAAGACTTAAGAGGGAAAAGGTTTCGCCTTGCACTAGCAGAATATGGAATAGATAACCCTGAGTTAGCAGAAGAGTTTGGTTTAGCCTATATAAAATTATGTCCTTTAAAAACAGTATTATTTCCCTTTACCCATCAAGTTTTAAAGCACTTAAGTAAGAAATATAAACTACATATAATTACGAATGGCTTTGAGGAAGTTCAGCATATTAAGTTAGCATCTTCCGGTTTGACGCAATATTTTGATGTTATTGTAACTTCAGAGCAGATAGGAGTTAAAAAACCAAATGCTAAAATATTTGAATTTGCTTTATCACAAGCTAAAGCTATCCCAGAAGAAAGTATTATGATAGGAGATGACCTTTCTGTAGATATATTGGGTGCTGAAGCAATAGGAATACAAGGGGTTTATTTTAATCCTAATAGAATTGCACATAAAGAGGATGTTGTGCATGAAATATTCTGCCTTAGTGAATTAATATCTCTATTGTAAAACCTCCTTTTTTTAAGTCTTCCCAAAAATTTGGATAGGATTTACTCACAACTTCCACATCATTTATTTGCAATACTCCATACTTTAAACAAAGTGGAGCAAAACTCATGGCCATTCTGTGGTCTTTATAAGTTTTAATTATTTTAGAGGAAGTAAGTTTTTGCAATTCATTTTCAACTGCTTCAACTCTATTCGTTTCTTTATGTTTTAAAGTTTGTATTCCCAAAAATTTAGTGTTTTTTCCTTTTGCAAAAAGTGTACATTTTAAAGGTTGATAGAGGTCAGGAGTATTCACTAAGTTTATCTCACTAGGAATTTGGTTTGTTTCTTTTTTACTGAGCATCAACTCTCCATTTTCAAATTCAGTTTGTACACCTAAATTTCTAAAAATATGCACTACATCTTTATCTCCTTGAATTGAATTTTTAGAAAGTCCCTTCAGTTTAATGATACAGTTTTCAGATAGAGAAGCAATCTCAAACCAAAATGAGGATGCTGACCAGTCGGCTTCCACAGTATAATTTTTGCTAATGTATTCTTGTTGTTCAACTTCTATGGTATTGCCCTTCCAAGTATAAGAAACGCCAAATTCCTCCATGAGTTTTAAGGTCATTAGGATGTATGGTTTTGACACAATTTCTCCACTAATCTCTAATATCAAGCTTTCTTGTAGGGTAGGTGCAATTAATAGGAGTGCAGTGATAAATTGTGAGCTAGTACTTCCGTCAATTTTCACTTTTCCACCTGTTAAATTGATTCCCTTAATGCTTAAAGGAGGGAAGCCAACCTTCTCAGAATATGTTATTTGCGCGCCTAATTCCTGTAAAGTATCTACTAAACCTTTAATAGGTCTTTCTTTCATCCTGTCATTTGCTGTAAGGATGAATTCTTGATTGCTTAAAGTGGAGAGGTAGGCTGTTAAAAAACGAAAAGAAGTCCCTGCTGCTCCAATATCTATTATGTTGTTAGTAGAATTTAATGCTGTTTGTAAAGTTTTGGTATCATCAGAATCTGATAGATTTGTAATCGTAAATTTCCCCTTGCAAAGTGCTTGAATGATGAGTAATCTATTGGAGATACTTTTGGAAGCAGGTAAGTCTATCTCACAGTTTACTGCTTTTGTAGGGGGTGAGATTTTATAATTCATTTTCTGCAAACAAATTATCAATTGTACAAATACCTATTGACTGAAGTAAAGAGAAATTTACTTTCTCATTTTGGTTTTTCTTGTCGTTAAGCAAAAATTTATTCAGGTAAGATTTTTTTGGAGTATAGGGTAATGCGAAATTACTAAGGATATAATTTTTGATTTCATTTTTATCAATATTTGATAAATTAGAGATTTCAGTTTCTAATATCATCCCCATATAAACAGCTTCTCCATGTAAAATTGGAGTGCCTTTTTCTAAATAGTAACTTTCAATTGCGTGCCCAAAAGTATGTCCGAAATTCAGCTTTTTCCTATCTCCTTTTTCTAAAGGATCAGCTAAAACAATAGTGTTCTTTATCTGAATAGAAGTTTCAATAATGGCTTTCCAATCTAAACTTTCAAAAGAGGTAGTTGTGAGTTTACCCCATAAACTCTTGTCAGAAATTAGAGCATTTTTTACTACTTCTGCAAAGCCAGATTTCAATTGATTTTCAGGAAGTGTTTGTAAAAAATCAGGATTAATAATAACCGATTTAGGATTTGAAAAGAGTCCTACTTGATTTTTTAAGCCATTAAAATCTACTCCTAATTTACCGCCAACTGATGCATCTACCATAGCCAATAAAGTAGTCGGAACTTGTATAAAATCAATCCCTCTTTTATAAGTAGAAGCTGCAAAACCACCCATATCACCAATCACTCCACCACCTAAATTTATGAGTAGTGAGTTTCTGTCAAAATGATGGACTGTTAACTGCTTCCAAATAAAGTTGCAGGTATTTATATTTTTGTGTTCTTCCCCTGATTTTATTTCAATAATAATTGAGTTCTCCAGTTGAGGAAGTTTTGCTAAACAATCTCTTTTTGTATTCTCATCAACTAGTATTGCTACTTTGGAATACCCAGAAATATCCAATTTGGAAAGGGAATTTTCTCCAAGCCAAATAGAATAGTTATCTGATTTTATTTCTTTCACTCTGTAACTTCTGGCAAAGGATTTCCGGTACACCCATTAGGATATGCAGTTCCTAAAATTGTAGAAATTGTTGGTGCAATATCACGGATATTTACTTTTCTGTCTGTTTGTCCTTGAGGGATTGTACCTCCCCAAAAAATTAGTGGC
>JBLGCF010000098.1:0-4222 GCA_047617145.1 Thalassomonas sp.
TCAAATCGTAATTAGCAACCTTTAAAATATCAATGGCATCCTTAACGTGTGCGGATAGAGCTAGGTTAGCTTGCCTTGTGGCTAAGGAGCGCATATATACATTATTCGATTTTATAGCATTCATCCTTATCCTATCGCCTAATAATGCACCTCCTGTTTTCCTTTTTGATGGATCAACTGATACAATAGCAATTTTTTTGTCAGGAAAGTCGGCAATAAACCTCCTTACCAACTCATCCACTAATGATGATTTTCCTGCGCCACCTGTACCGGTAACCCCAAGTACTGGAGTAGCTGACTTTTCTGAAATTTCTTTTATTTCGGATAAAATAGTACTATGTTTTTCAGGGCAATTTTCTGCTGCCGAAATTAAACGAGCAATCGCATTTATATTTTGGTTTTTTACTTCAGAAATTCCGCCTTCTAAATACTCACCAACTAAAAAGTCCGAACGCTTAATAAGGTCGTTTATCATGCCTTGCAATCCCATTGCTCTACCATCATCCGGATGATATATTCTTGTGATACCGTAGGCTTCTAATTCTTTTATTTCATCCGGTAAAATCGTACCGCCACCGCCAGCAAATACCTTTATATGTGTTGCGTTTTTTTCTTGCAATAGGTCATACAGATACTTTAAATACTCATTGTGCCCACCTTGGTAGGAGGTCATAGCAATTGCATTTGCATCTTCTTCAATTGCACAGTTTACTACTTCTTCCACACTTCTATCATGCCCTAAATGAATTACCTCACAACCAGTGGCTTGTATGATTCTACGCATTATGTTTATGGCAGCATCATGCCCGTCAAATAAACTAGCGGCTGTTACAATTCTTACTTTATGTTTAGGGATGTATCTATCTGCTTGCTCCATTATTTAGGCTTTGTTTTAGCTTGCAAATATAAAAATAGTTTGTGGTTTTTGGTTTCTAGTTGCTAGAAACAAAATAGTGTAAAAAAAGCCAAACTTTCTTATTGTACTTATAATGAACTTTTTTATTATTTTTCTTAAAGATATTCGAGCTTACTTTTATTACTTTTGTATGTAATTATATTAATTAAATTATTCTTATGAATCTTGGATACGCTTGCATTAATTCTACCTTATCAGCTCAAAAACCAAAAATAACAACCAATCGAACAATGGTTAAAAAAACCTTTAAAGAAAGAGGGGTTGATTATGCTGGTGAATTAAGCATGTTGAATGTTGCTGATTTATCTGCAATCCTTAAATGGAATGTTGACAACGATATTAAATTTTTTAGGTTATCATCAGAGATTTTTCCATGGGCATCCGAATATAAATTTACTGATTTGCCTCAATACCAAAGCATAAGCAAATTATTATCTATTGCAGGTGAATTTGCGAAAAATAATGAATTAAGAATAACCTCTCACCCTGGACCATTTAATGTTTTAGTCTCGCCCCGTGAACATGTTGTAGAAAACACAATTACTGATTTACGTATACATGGTGAAATGTTTGATATGTTGGGTTTAAGCAGGACGCCATTTAATAAAATTAATATACATTGTAATGGAGTGTATGGTGATAAAATTTCTGCAATGGATAGGTTCTGCAAGAACTTTGAAAGATTACCAAAAGCAGTTCAAACTAGATTGACTGTTGAAAATGATGATAAAGCATCTATGTATTCTGTATTAGATTTGATGTATATACACAATAGAATAGGTATTCCAATTGTATTTGATTACCATCATCATAAATTTTGTACTGGTGATTTGTCAGAGCAAGAAGCTCTAGAATTGGCTATTTCAACATGGCCAGATGGTATTAAGCCAGTGGTACATTATTCTGAATCAAAATCATTACATGAGAGTGATGATAAAATTAAGCTACAAGCACATTCTGATTATATTCATAAATTACCTAATTTATATGATAATGATGTGGATGTAATGGTAGAGGCAAAAGCTAAAGAGTTATCAATATTACCATTTTTAAGTTTGTAATTGATTCTCATCTATTTTCAACTTTCAATTAGATAATAGAACTATTTTGAATTAGTCTGGCTAGAAACTTGTAATGATAATTAAATGGTATTTGAACTAGTTTTGGAGAATAATTTGTTATAATTATTTTCAATTTTTGAATAAAATTAGTAAATTTACAACTATGAATAAGTACAGAGTTAATCGTTATATGAACGTTAATATTTTAGAGGTAATTTTTAAAAATACAAAGAAAATTCTAATTTTTATCTCTTTTTTATCTATTTTGCTTATTCCGATTTCTTCCTTTAGTCAAACTAGTCCAGATTGTAGTGCAATAACAATTAGTTCTTCTACAAATACTGGTGTAAATTTAGTTTCTACTTATCTTGAATCTGATGGAATAAGAAATGGCACTGATTATTATGGTTCAACGATTTATTATCCTCAAAATACCACAAGTATATTAGCTAGTATTATTATTGTTCCTGGTTATCTTAACTTTGAATCTAGCATGCAAAACTGGGGACCATTCTTAGCCTCCCACGGTATAGTTTGTATGACAATAGGAACTAATAATATATTTGATTTAGTAAATGATAGAAAAGAAGCTTTGCAAGACGCTTTGATTAGTTTAAAAGCTGAAAACACAAGAGTAAATTCTCCATTGTTTAATAAGTTAAACACAAGTCGAGTAGCTCTAGCAGGCTGGTCAATGGGTGGAGGTGGAGCGCAATTAGCAGCAGTTGAAGATTCTACTATTAAAGCAATAATTGCTTTATGTCCATGGATTGACCCTATGCAAATATCTGTTAATTCATTAATTCATGATGTTCCTGTTTTATTTTTTAGTGGTCAGTTTGATGCGGTAGCACCTTCTAGTACTCACGCTAATATACATTATAATTACACTCCTAGCACAACCGATAAATTAATTTATGAAATTAGTTCAGGCGGGCATACGGTAGCAAATGTCCCTTCAGGAGGACAAGGAGAGGTGGGAAGAATGGCTTTGTCTTGGTTAAAAAAATACTTAATTGAAGATTATTGTTATTGCCCTTTATTATTAGATACTCCTTTGACAGCTTCAATATATCAAACTAATGTAACTTGTTCTACTTATGGATGTACTGATTCTATTGCTTTAAACTATGACCCATTAGCAACAACTGATGATGGTACTTGTATTTACTGTGTATACGGTTGTACTGATTCAACTTCTGTTAATTATGCTCCATTAGCAATATGTGATGACGGTACTTGTATAGCTTCTGTTTATGGCTGTACTAATGCTACTGCATGTAACTATTATGCTGGAGCAAACATTAATGATGGTTCATGTGAATGGACTTCATGTAATCCTACTAGTTGTGGTGCTTCTGCAATAACAGGTTTAGGCGTTACTAATGTTATTCATGATAGAGTTACTTTAACTTTTGATAATATGAACACTTATGATACTTCAGGCGCTCAGATATGTAGAGTAGATCAATTACGTATTAAATATCGTGAAGTAGGAGCATCAACTTGGGATCAGAAGAATATGGCTGCTCCAACAGGTTATGATCTAACAACAGGTATTTGTAATAGTACTCAAAATACTGATAAATTAGTATTAGGTTTAAGTGGTTCAACTACTTATGAGTGGGAAATGAGAGTTTGGTATTGTGTTACAGGAGCTACTGCTTGGGTAGTTGGTCCAGACTTTACTACAGCTGATAATTGTCCTAATATTGGTAGCTTCACTGCTTATGGTTCTAATCCAATAAGAGCTACTTTTGATTGGGATGATTCCAATGGTTCTTATGAGTTTGTAAGAATTAAGATGAGAGTAGATTCAATATCTAATCCTCAAGGAACAGATTGGATCCAAGTAGGTGGATTTGGAGTAACTTATGGTACATTAACTAAAGATAAGAATGGTTTAGTTGCTGGTCAGGCGTATAGAGCTCAAGCTAGAACATGGTGTGATCATAATGGTGGAGCATACAATTCTTTAGCTTGGACTGCACTTGCAACTTGGACTCAACCAACTTCTGTTAGACTTGAGGGAGGAACTTCAATCAATAAGTTATTTATTTATCCTAATCCTTCAAGAGATATATTTAATGTGAGTTTCACATCAGATACTAAGCAGAATTTAAAAATTAGAATCCTAAATGTAATAGGAGAGGAGCTAATAAATGAAAACGTAGAGCAGTTCATTGGAGAGTACACTAAACAAATAAACTTAAGTAACAACGCTAAGGAAATCTATTTATTGGAA
>JBLGCF010000099.1:0-4203 GCA_047617145.1 Thalassomonas sp.
CGGTTTCTGAAGTCCAATGACTAATAATTACTGTCCCGTCCAAAACACTAGCAATCCGTGATTTCTCTTTAGCAACCAAATCAACTCCAAAGTGTTTTGTTTTGCTGTTATAACCATCACTTATTAGGCCAGTAAGAGGTGTGAAAAACATTAAATAATTATTGTCAGAAGCATTCTCTTTACTGTAAATAGAACTTTTATCTTCTGCTTCAACCGCTACCCGTAAAAGCGAATCTTCCTTTGATTTTTCAAATGAAATCTCAGATTGATTTTTTGTTATTTCCTCCAAATTTTCTGGATTTACTAGCTCTTCACCATTAATTATTTTATTAATATTTTCAAGGTAAACAGCTCTTTTGAATAGGATGCTTTTTAATGAATCAGACTTTAGAGATAATGCAATTAACTCTTTTTGTACTTCTGCTGATGATTTCCCAGGTACGTATTCGCTAATGGGTGTGTAGGAAATTAAGAGTAATGTGCTAAAAAAACAGAAAAAAACAATCCCACCCATAAAGGCAATAACATTTAATCGCGATAATTTTACGGATAACTTTTCTTCAAATGAACTGTCTGTCATTACCACAAAACGGTATTTGTGAAATAATTTAGACCAATATTTTTCTCTTCCTTCTTTATCTTGCATAATGTTTGCAAATATCATAAAATTATAAGCATATTTGCGAGAATTTTACGAATAGCAGTAAAATAATTTTAATTAAAAGAAGTTTACTACCCAAGTGAAGCTGAATACAAAACATATATTAAATATTTTTTTAGCGGTATTACTGTTGTTTTCAACTGGTTGTTCTACTAAAAAAAAGACATGGGTTAGTCGTACATTTCACAATACAACCGCTAAGTATAACGGCTATTTTAACGGTAAAGAAAGCATTAAATTAGGCGTAAAAAAACTAGAAGAAAATTTTGTTGATGACTACACAACAATACTTCCTGTTTTTAAAACTGGAGACCTAAAAAAATCTAAGAAAACGCATTCCTACATGCATAAGGCGATTAAAAAAGGATCAATTGTTATACAAAGGCATTCCATAAAAATTAAAGGAAAAGAATATTGTAAATGGATAGATGATAATTACTTTATAGTTGGAAAATCGTATTTTTATAAAGGAGAGTTTGATGAGGCGATAAAAACATTCAGCTTTATAAAAAATGAATACAAAAAAAATGAAATCCGATTTGACGCTTCCTTGTGGTTAATAAGATCCTTAGTTGAAAAAAAGGATTTTATGAGGGCTGAAGTAGAATTAGATGAATTGACAAATAACCGGAAGTTTCCTAAAAATTTGGATGTTGAATTAGCAAAAATAAGTGCTGATTTTTACTTACAACAAGATAATTATTCTTTGGCTTTGGAGCAATTGCTTAAAGTAGATAAACTGATAAAAAGGAAAAGAAGAAAAGTGCGCTATAATTATATTGTGGCACAGATTTATCAGCAAGATAATAATCATAGAAGTGCTAAAAAGAAATATGAACAAGTGCTTAAGTCGAGCCCAGATTATGAAATGATGTTTAATGCTAAAATGAATTTAGCTCGCTCGTTAGAATCAGGAAGCAGAGATACTCAAAAAATGCGCCAGCAGTTCCTTAAAATGACGAAAGATGCCAAGAATAAGGAGTACTTAGACCAAATCTATTTTACGCTAGCTGAAATGGATATTAATAATTCTGATACGCTTTCTGCTATTGATAATTACCTACGATCTACTGTTAATAGTGTTGAAAATAACACTCAAAAAGCCTTATCTTTTTTAGCTATTTCTAGGATTCATTATAGCAGGTCATTATATAGAGAGTCAAAGGTTAATTATGATAGTACTCTGTTTTATATGGATGAAGATTTTAGAGAATATTCGACCGCAAAAGAAAAGCATGAAATCGTTCAGGAGTTAGTGTATCACTTAGATATTATTTCTTTACAGGATAGTTTGCAGACTTTAGCGGCACTTCCGCCAGCCGAACTTTCCCAGGTTATTAATCAGATTATTCAAGCCGAGCTTGAAAAAGAAAGAGAGGCTTTAGAACTTGAGCGCTCCAAGCAACAAATGATGTATGAAAATAATAGAAACGGTGGAAGGGGTGAGCAGTTTGGAAATAATACTTCTGGCGGGAAATGGTATTTTTACAATCCTGCAACTTTAAGCTTTGGGCTTTCAGAATTTAGAAAAAAATGGGGAAAAAGAAAGTTAGAGGACGATTGGAGAAGAAAAGATAAGAAAGTAAATAATGTGTTTGAAACTGATTCAGTAGCTACAGAGAGTGTTGTTGTGCTAACAGAAAATAAAAAAGACCCGAACTATTACTTGAAAAAATTACCAAAAACGGAAGAAGATTTTGCTAATTCGGATGAAATGATAAAAGAATCAACCTGTCAAGCAGGAGTGATTTATAAGAGTGGTTTGCAAGAATATAATAAGAGTTCGGCATTATTTATGAGCTTGCTTTCTCGTTTTCCGTATGACAAAAACTATGCGGCTTTAGCCTATTATAATGTGTATGTCAATCATTTGGAAGTTGGTAAAAATCAAGAATCGGAGGTAATGAAAAACCTATTACTCCATAACTTCCCTAACAGTGTGTATGCTCAATTATTAACCAATCCTAACTTCCAGGAAGAATTGCTAGGTAAGGTAAATCAAGATGAGTTAGCATATCAGCAGGTGTATCAATTGTATGTTGCTAAGGACTATAACAAGGTAATTGAAAGCTGCATTCAAGTTGCTGATGATGATTATCAGTCAAAATATTTATTCCTAAAAGCCTTGTCGTTTTCAGCTATAAAGGAGTCTACTGAGTGCATAACAACACTAGAAAAAATTATAAGTATTGATAAGGATGCTGAAATTAAAGAAGAAGTAATATATTTATTAGAGGCGATTAGAAATCCTGAACAAATGAAAAAAGCAAACGAGCAAGCATTAACAGAATCACCTTACTTGTTCAGGAGCGGAAATAAGCACATGACCCTTATTATATTGCCAAAGAAAGGGGTAGATATTAATTACCTGAAAACATTAATTTCAGACTATCATTCTCAGGATTTTGAAAATGAAGTATTTGAAATTAGTGCAATGTTAATGGGTTTAGAGATGCATCTATTAATGATAAAAACATTTGATAATTCAAGTGATGCAGTTGTTTACAGTGAGTTGATAATGGAGAATATCGAAATTGTTAATCAGCTAAATAAATCAGACTTTAAAGTGCTTGTTATTTCCTTTGATAATTTCAAAGAATTTTATAAAAATAAGGATGTTGAAGGATATTACAACTTCTTTAAAAAGAATTATTTATACAATAATTAAGCGATTGCAATATTTTATTTAGTTTTGCACTAACAAATACCAAATCAAGATGTTTACAAATAAAAACGAAACAATGAAAAATTCAGAGCCTACTGCTGCAGTAAATATGATTGGAGCAGGAACAATCATCACTGGAGATGTGATTTCAAAAGGAGATATTAGAGTGGATGGAACACTTAAGGGTTCAGTAAGCACTGAAGGAAAAGTTGTATTAGGGCGTGAAGGTGTGATTGAAGGAGATGTAGTTTGTAAGGATGCTGATATTTCAGGTACAATAAAGGCCAGAATTACAGTCTCACAATTACTCTCATTAAAAACTACAGCAAAATTAAACGGAGACATTATTACAAATAAATTATCTATTGAACCAGGAGCTTCATTTACTGGATCATGTAGCATGGGTGCGGTAATTAAAGATTTAAAAGATGCAGGAAAAACCGACAAAAAAACAGCTTAACAGATACGCTTCTCTTGCTTCCATCCCCTTTCAAATAGGATCTGTTGTTTATATTGGTTCTTATTTCGGAAAAATACTTGATTTAAAATATGGCTTTGTGAACCCCCCATGGATGACCCTTATTTTTGTCTTATTTGCAATTGGATTATCTTTTTATAGTATTATAAAACAACTCCAAAGAATTAATAAGAATGAATAAACAATTACTTAACTTTCACCTTTTACTATTTTTTATTCTAGGAATTTCATTTTTTTTTCATAAATATAGTATAGATAATACAGACCACCTACCTTTTCTTTATGCGATTAACGCTTCAATTGCAATTTTTGTTTATTGGATTGTTTTCTTATTAAGAAATAATAATAAGGGATATTTAGGTTATTATTTTTTGTTAGGTACTTTCATTAAGTTTTTCA
>JBLGCF010000100.1:0-4124 GCA_047617145.1 Thalassomonas sp.
ACCTCCATCACTGTATAATTTATAGACAATCCCCCACCATTTGCTGAAAATATCCCTGCTTGTTGAAGAGGATTAAATGTAACTCCCCCACAGTACTCAAGACCAAATGGCCAGCCATCATCATCCCATACTTCAATTGTAACATCCTGACCAGTTAATTGCAATGGATTAGAAAGGTTAATTACCAAAGGAAAGGATTGGGTTATTGCATTATTAGCACTAACTGATTGTACAATCCCACTGGTTGATATTATGTCATACAACAAATCCACATCACCTATTAATATATTGTCAGTACAAGAACCTGCAACAACTTCAATGCTTTCAAGAAAATACATAGGATCCGTTTGTGTTGCTGTATAGTAAACAATATATTCACCTGCTTGAGTATAAATTTGATCAGCTGGCTGAGCTAAATTACTAGTATTACCATTGCCAAAATCCCAAAAATAAGAGAGCATTCCAGTATTATTATTCGTAAAACTTACGGAAACTGGAGTGCATCCTGAAGGATTAGACATTGCAAAACCAGCATTAGAAGAGGTGGAGGTGTCAGGTAATATCTCAAGGGGTAGTATAAAAGAAATATTCTCAGTGCCAGCAATTGATGAGAGACTATGAGTAGCCACTAAATTAACCTCAGCATCATAAATCCCTGGTATTAAAGCAAATCCTGAAACTTTAACACATCCATATTGAGATACAGCCGGGTCATAATGACAACTATTCGCTGAATTATCACATTCCCAAGTCAAACCAAGTGGCAAAGAAATGGAAGTAATATGGAAATCCGTAAAAGTAACTGTTACTCCACCATCAACCGTATCTAAAGGTAAAAAAAATGTCATATCCTCATCATAAAACTGACCAACATAACCATCAGGTAATGAATCAGGGTCTAAACCATAATTTGCACTAACAGGATAATATGTGTAATCAATTGAACATTGTGCTGAGACGAAAACAACACTCATCAAAAATATAACACCAAACAGAACTCTTTTCATAATATAAAGTATTTAAAGCACCAATATTACACTTTTTAAATGGCATTCACAAACTCCCTATATAATGAAACCAAAGAATACTACTAAACATTAAGGAGGGGTACATATTTCTAATTAAAAAAAGCCCGAGAAATCGGGCTTTTCATCTAATATTTTATTAACTCTAAATACTAATATCTATAGTATTCTGGCTTGTATGGGCCTTCAACTGTTACTCCAATATATTCAGCTTGGTCAGTACGCAGTGTTTCTAACTCTACTCCAATTTTAGCTAAATGCAACCTTGCTACCTTCTCATCCAAATGCTTAGGTAACATATATACTTCATTTTTGTATGCATCTGTATTATTCCACAATTCTAATTGCGCTAATACTTGGTTAGTAAATGAATTAGACATTACAAAAGAAGGGTGACCTGTACCACAGCCTAAATTTACCAATCTACCTTCAGCTAATAAAATGATATCCTTACCATCAATAGTATACATATCCACCTGAGGCTTTACTGTATCCTTAGTATGGCCCCAATTATCATTTAACCAAGTTACATCAATTTCATTGTCAAAATGACCGATATTACAAACAATCGTTTTATCTTTCATCCCCTCAAAATGACGAGATTGAATAATATCTTTATTTCCTGTTGTAGTTACAATGATGTCTGCATTTTTACACGCATCATCCATTCTTTTGACTGCAAAACCATCCATTGCTGCTTGTAAGGCGCAAATTGGGTCAATTTCTGTAACAATAACTCTAGCGCCCGCACCTCTAAGTGAAGCTGCAGAACCCTTACCTACATCACCATAACCGGCAACAACAGCAACCTTACCCGCCATCATTACGTCAGTAGCTCTTCTAATCGCGTCTACTAATGACTCTTTACAACCGTATTTGTTATCAAATTTTGACTTAGTAACTGAATCGTTAATATTGATAGCAGGTATAAATAGAGTTCCTTTTTCCATTCTCTCATACAATCTATGAACTCCAGTAGTAGTTTCTTCCGAAAGCCCTTTTATGTCAGCTATCATTTCTGGAAATCTATCGAAAACCATGTTAGTTAAATCACCTCCATCATCCAAAATCATATTCAAAGATTTCCCGCCCTCAAAAGCAGTAAGTGTTTGTAAAATACACCAATCGAACTCTTCTTCATTTAATCCTTTCCAAGCAAAAACAGGAACTCCTGTAGCTGCAATTGCAGCTGCCGCCTGATCCTGAGTAGAAAATATATTACAAGATGACCAAGAAACCTCAGCACCCAAATAAACTAAAGTTTCAATTAGTACAGCTGTTTGAATTGTCATGTGTAAACAGCCTGCAATTCTTGCTCCTGCCAATGGTTTACTATCTCCAAACTCTTCTCTAATAGACATTAATCCTGGCATTTCTGCCTCTGCCAAATTGATTTCCTTTCTTCCCCATTCTGCTAATGAGATATCTTTTACTTTATAATTCATAGTTTCCATTTTTTTAGGATTGCAAAGATAAACATAATTATTATATTTGCAGCCTACAAATCAACCTTATGCCAATAATCAATAAAATAGAGAGCGAAAAAATCACTATTTTGGTGTGGGAAATTACAGAAACACTAGAAGAAATAATAGCATTAGGGGAAGGTATAAATACTAGCAATTACACGTCTGAAAAAAGGAAAAAAGAACACTTGGTAAGCAAATTATTAGTGAATGAAATTTGTCCAACTAAAACAATAATTTATAATGAATTTGGGGCTCCAGAATTAAATAATGGTAAACATATCTCTATTTCGCATTCCAAGGAATTAGTTACTGTTATCATCAGTGATACAAAATCAGGAATAGATATTGAAAAAATATCAGACAAAGCTTTAAGAATAGCTTCAAAATTTGTTTCAGAAAAAAACTTAATAAAACTTAATAAAGAAAAAGCAACTTTAATCTGGTGCATAAAAGAAGCTATCTACAAATGGCATCAAAAAGGAGAGGTTGATTTTATAAAGGACATCATAATTCCTGAATTCATTGCAAAAAAAAATGGCAAAGTAACAGCCTATTTCATGAAAAAAGAATTAAATTTGAGCTACCTAAAAATAAATAATCACTATTTAGTGTATGTTTGCAACTAAAATAGAGCATAAATATTAGCTAGAATTCTTTCTTCTAATATCTAAGTAATAAAATCCAAATTAATGAATATCTACAATCAAATTCTAGCAAATAAAAAAGAAGGAAAGAAATCATTTGCCTTACTTATTGATCCTGACAAACAAAATGAATCAGAATTAATTAACGTTATTAAAAAAGCAAAAAAAGCAAAAACAGATTACTTTTTTGTTGGCGGTTCTTTACTTACTAATGATAGTTTAGATTCTTGCTTAACTACATTAAAAGAAAATTCCGACATTCCTGTGGTGCTTTTTCCTGGAAATGCAATGCAAGTAAACGACAAAGCTGACGGAATACTATTTCTTTCTTTAATTTCAGGAAGAAATGCCGAAATGCTTATTGGGAGACAAGTAATTACAGCTCCAATTTTAAAACAATCGTCATTAGAAGTTTTACCTACTGGCTATATGCTTATTGATAGTGGAAAACCTACAACAGCTTCTTACATGAGTAACACTACCCCTATTCCTGCTGATAAAAATGCAGTTGCAGCTTGTACTGCCATGGCAGGAGAGATGTTAGGTTTAAAACTAATTTTTATGGATGGAGGAAGTGGTGCACAAAACCCAATTTCAGAAGAAATGATTACCACAGTAAGCAAATCAGTTGATACGCCTTTAATTATAGGAGGGGGAATTAGTAGTGGCGAAAAAGCAGCAGCCAATTGCAAATCTGGTGCCGACATTATTGTTGTTGGAAATGCTATTGAAAAAAATGAAAATCTGATTATAGAAATTGCTAATGCAGTACATAATTGTTAATTCTTTGTTCTGTAGAAATATCAATGTATCCATTAAAAGAAAATTTTAAACCTTCAATTATTGTTTTCATAAAAAACTTAAGGAAATATCCTTTTATAAAAGCAACTACAAACGGAATGAGTACACAAGTATTTGGAGAATATAAAAGAGTAATGAATGCTATAAATACTGAAATGGAAAACACTTTTCTAAATGAAAATTCA
>JBLGCF010000101.1:0-4057 GCA_047617145.1 Thalassomonas sp.
TCGAAAGATCTATCGGAATTTTATCTACAATAGGTAACCATTGTAAAATATCATGTTTTAATCCTATCCCAAATAAACCCACCTTTCCAGCATCACCAATTGGAAGTTCTGGCATATATCTAAAATCCAATTCCGTTCCTTTTATTAAACCAACTCCGGCCTGTAACATAGGCAGAGGAATAATCGGAATATTAAGTCCCTTTGGCATATCGCTTGATGTTGCTGGCAAAGCAGGAGCATTGTATGAAGCGCTAACTCCATCCCCATTACCTAAAATAGTTGGGGTTTCTCCGCCACTAAATGTACCTCCATTAGATTCAGAAATATTAAATGTTTTTGCATTAGCAGGAACCATTACAATGTTAGCAGTAATAGTGACATCAAAACCACCTAAGCTATGAGGCTTGGCTGTATTGTACCAACCATTATTTAGTGCAGCTCCCAAGCTATTTCCCAATGGACCAATATAAGCTTCAATTAAGCTTTTTCCATCTTCAGTGGCAGTTTGACTAAAAGAACTTAATCCAGTAAAGATTGCAAAGATTGTAAATAGATTTTTTTTCATAATTGTAGGTTTTTAGTTATTTAAATGCGCATCTTCAACTTGTACTATTTCTTTTGTAGTATTGTCGTAAATATAAGCAATTACTGACATGTTTTCAGCATTCCATCCTCCAGCATTTCCGGCTCCTCCTTCAGTAGTTGAATAGTCAATATTAGATTGTTCTAAAGTAATCAAGTTAAAATTGATTGCTGTTTCAATTTCATCTCCAATAGTATAGGATGTTGATGTACTTAGGCTCTCATCAATAAGTACAGTTCTTAATGCGTGATTGTGCTCATAATTTTCTACATCCTCAGTACCATCTTTTTGCCAATTGATAATGTTACTTTCAGTTAAGCAGACTACCAATTTATAATCTCCAACTTTAGAATTTAACACTTTTGTTTTTATCGTTATATTTGTATTTGTGATACTGCTTTCAATACGAATACCAAAATCAATTTCTTTTTCTAGTTCTGTAATTGCAGCAGCTAACCATTTGTCTTTTCCTAATTTATGCTCGTTATTAGGGTAGCCTATTCGGTTAACCATACCGCTTGGTAATGCTGAAATTTCAAAGAAATCACTCCATGAATTTCCCCATTGTGTTCTGAAATCATATTCAAATTTTTCCGCCCCAACCCATGGTGCTGCAAAGCTTGAAACATGTAGTGCCATTCCGATAATTTGATCTCCATACAAATCGTGTATTGCTTCCAACTCTCTAGCAGCAGCTGGGCAGTTGGAGCAAGTATGGCCAGTAAAGTCTTCAATTAATATTTTTTTGACATAGGTATTCGTGTCAATTGGAGTGACATCTCCTGTGTCAATTTCATATGGACCTTCAACTACATCACAAGATGTGATGATTAAAATAAAACTAAAAAGTGTGATTATATTTTTCATATTAAAAACTTGATGATATTGTTAAACTAAATCCGTTAGATGAAGGAACTTCTTTACAGACTCCTCCTACACAAAAGATTCCTGCTCTTTTTTTACCATAACCAATGGCAAACCTGTTAGATCCGCTCAGGAAACCACAGTTAATATTTACATAATGTAATTGTTTTTCTAAATCATGATTTCCCCAATTATACATGTCCTGCACAGCAAAAAACCAGTGTGGAGATACTGTATATTCAACTAGCCCCATACTCCAACTTCCATCTCCACCATCAGCTAATAATTCTTGAAGCTCAATACGAATGGTATGGCCTTTTTTTATTTTGTAGCTGATATCGGCAATAGCAATTGTGGATTCAACCGTTCCGTAAGTTGTCTTTCCTTCTAATACATCTTTGTTGTAGGATTGTTTTGCGAGTATTCCTGTTGCTTTAATTTTTTTGTTTATTTTTTTATAGATTTCTAAATTTAGGTCTCTAAAATAAAGTTCTTCTCCTTTAATGCTAATAAACATTGGTGTGTGTTCAGAATTGTCATTCAAAAATGAATTGCCACCATTAAGAGTATTAATTCTTGAGAAGTTAAACGAAATTTTTGTTCCGTATTTCCCTCCTAAAAGACTCCCTTTTTTCATTTTATAAAATACATCAACTTGTGTTCCAAATTCACCTTCTGGCTGAGTTGCACATGGGTTCAAAGCCAATAAAGTGTAAGTGTGTTGTTTTGTTAAGGTTGGAATATAGTTGATGATGTATTGTTTTTCTTGAGCTCTTTCTGACCGAAATTCCATATGGTCAACTCTATGCATTTCTGCTACAATCCCAAACCCTCTCTGTGAGTAGGTTAGGCTACTCATCAATGCATTTCCATTAGCATAATTGTTGCCTTCAGCAGTTAAGGAGCCGATAGGGTCATTTAGTTTTATGGCATACTCCCCAGAATAGTTCCAGCCACCATTTATAATATTTAAGCGACTTGAGTAAGCTGCAACATTCTGAGGTAATTTAAACTTAGGGTTAATGTCCGCTTGAAATCTGCTTACAAATCCTTGTCCAATAATTATTCTTGTTTTTGATTCAAGATTCAAGGCTTCATTAACATTTATCTCAGCATCAGCTCCTCTAATTATACCGTCAGAATAGGTAAAATAAGTTCTGCTTTTGCCGATAAATCCTTTTAAATAAACTCCTTTTAACGGTCGGTATTTTAAGCGTACTCCATCCATTGCATTGTCCTGCCCTAATCCTTTATTTTCATAACTTCTAAAAATTAAGCCACTTCCAATTTGTTCGTAATAATTACCGGCAGTTACTTCTAGCCCATCAATTGTGTAGGTAGCATAGCGAAACATAATTCCATTTCCTTTGTATTCATCATCAAAATCCAAAAGTGCATTTAAGTAACTTTCGTAACGCAAACCTGCTGAAAAATCACCTTTTGTATAATTGATGTTTAAGTACGCATTATTGAGAATAATTTCATCTGCAGCTTCTGCTCCAATGAGTGCGTCCTCCTGGTAGCTTTGCATATTTAAGTCAAAGTCACCATGAAATTCACCACTATTGTCTTGTGCAAAACAGATAATAGTTAAGCAGGCTGCAGTAAGAGTAAGACTTATTTTTCTCATCATTATTTTGCTATTTTTTCAATTTGCTCATAAAGTTCATCTTCATCTCCATCAATGTATCCTTTGTGTTGCCACACTATTTCTTTTTTACTGTTTAATAGAAAAGTGTGTGGTACAGTAGATACTCCCATGGCTCTTTTTAAGTCTCCATTAGGGTCTAAATAAACTTCATAATCCCAATCGGATGCATTTACATAAGGAGCAACTCTAACCATTGATCTTGTGTCGTCAATTGAAATAGCAACTAGTTTTACTCCTGTTTCATCTTGCCAATCTTCATATAATTCGGCAATATTATTAAGCTCTTTTTTACAAGGTTTGCACCAAGTTGCCCAAAAGCTAATTACAATTGGATTGCCGTCATTTTCCAATGTTGTAATATTAATGGTACCTCCGCTAAGTGTTTTTACATCTACGGATGGTAAGGTTCTGCTTTGAGCAGTACTTAGGATTGAGAATATTGCGATTGCAATTACAGTTAAAAATAGTTTTTTCATTTTACTTAGGTTTTATTGTTGGCTAATTTAATAATAATAGCTGAATTAAAGGAGAATAAAAAACCCTGAAAATTTCAGGGTTTTTTATTGGATTATATGTTGTATAGAATTACTTAGTTATAGTAATCTTCTTTACAGCAATACCATTTTCTGTTTTAATGTTTAGCATATAAACACCATCAGATAATGATTTAACATTAATAGCTTTAACATATTCTGATGATAAAACTAATTTCCCAGAAACATCTATGATGTCAACTGAAATATAAGAACCTTCAATAGTTAATACATTCTTTACAGGGTTAGGGTAAATTGACAGCTTTGAAATTGTTTCAGTTACATCAGTTGTATTACAAACAGCATTACATCCAGCTAATGAAGTGTATTGACCTAAACCTGTTCCGGGGTCTATACAGCCATTTACAGCATCACAATCCCAAGAAGCAGGAGGCGTTCCTGTACTTCCTGTTTTAAATGCACCAC
>JBLGCF010000102.1:0-4048 GCA_047617145.1 Thalassomonas sp.
GCAAGGATTTCAACTGCTTGTCCACTCCCTTTGGAAGCAACTAATTTCCCTGTCACCTCAATGCATGAACCAGTTGTAATCTGCTTTACCAACTCTTCATCAAAATCAGTAGCCTCAGCAACAACTTGAATATTATTTATTGTTGACCCATCATTCAAAGCAATAAAAGAAACATGCTTACTTCCCCTCCGAGTTCTTACCCAACCTTTAATACTAATTTCTTGTTCTTTCCCTTCTGAAAGAAGAATTTCTTTAATTTTCATACTTGCTTTAATTTTCAATATTTTACGCTTAACCTACTTGAGAGATAAGACTTTTTTCTAGTATTTTCTGTACAGAGCTTACTATTGCTTTGGTGTCAAAGAAACAATCTTTGTGCAATTCTTCCTGTGTGCCATGGTGAATAAATGCATCAGGAATACCCAACATTTTTACGCTAGCTTGATAATCATTATTTGCCATAAATTCTAAAATTGAACTTCCAAAACCACCGTGTAAACAGCCGTCTTCAATTGTGATAATCTTAGAGAATTTTTGGAAGATGGAGTGTAATAGTTTCTCATCCAAAGGCTTTGCAAATCGCAAATCATAATGGGCAATATTTAATCCTTCTTTTTCAAACTGTTCTTGTGCTTTAACTACAAAATTACCAGGATGACCAAAAGATATAATAGCAATATCTTCTCCTTCTTTTACTATTCTTCCTGTTCCTATTTCAATTTCTTGGAAAGGTGTTTTCCAGTCTAACATAACTCCAGTTCCTCTTGGGTATCGTATTGAAAATGGCCCTTGATTAGGCAATTGAGCAGTATACATTAAGTTTCTTAATTCTTGCTCGTTCATTGGAGCAGAAACAGTCATATTTGGAATACACCTGAAAAAAGCAATGTCATAAGCGCCATGGTGTGTTGCACCATCAGCACCAACTAATCCACCTCTATCAAGGCAGAATACAACATTTAAGTTTTGTAAAGCAACATCATGAATTACTTGGTCATAAGCCCTTTGCATAAAAGAGGAATAGATGTTGCAAAAAGGAACTTTCCCCTGAGTAGCTAAACCGGCTGAAAAAGTAACTGCATGTTGTTCGGCAATCCCAACATCAAAAGTTCTCTCTGGCATTACAGCCATCATTTTATTTAAAGAAGAGCCAGAAAGCATTGCTGGAGTTACCCCCACAATTTGCTCATTTTCTTTCGCCAATTCTATTATTGTTTCCCCAAATACATCTTGGTATTTTTGAGGTGATTTTTTCTTTTTTCCAACAATAAAATCTCCAGTATCTTTATTGAAAAGCCCAGGAGCATGCCATTTTGTAGTATCGCCTTTTTCAGCAGGAGTATACCCCTTTCCTTTTACGGTTAGGCAATGTAATATTTTAGGGCCTGGAATGTCTTTTAGGTCATTCAATACACTTACTAAGTGCTTAGTATCATGTCCGTCAATAGGACCAAAATACCTGAAATTTAAAGATTCAAAATAATTACTTTCCCCTAGTAAAGTTGATTTTACTGCACCTTCAACTTTTTTAGCTATTACCTGTGCATTTGGTCCAAACTTAGAAATTTTACCTAGTATTTTCCAAATTTTATTTTTGGCTTTATTGTAAGTATGTGAGGTTGAAATATCGGTTAGATATTCTTTTAAAGCTCCTACTGCTGGGTCAATTGACATGCAATTATCATTCAGAATAACTAACAAATTAGAGTTTTCAGAACCTGCATGATTTAAGGCTTCAAAAGCCATTCCTGCTGTCATAGAGCCATCACCTATTACAGCAATATGTTGCTTTTCGTTATCGCCATTACTTTTTGAAGCCATTGCCATTCCTAAAGCTGCTGAAATTGAAGTTGAAGAATGTCCAACCCCAAAAGTATCGTATACACTTTCGCTTCTTTTTGGGAAGCCACTTAGTCCTTTATAGATTCTATTGGTTGGAAATTTTTCTTTTCGGCCAGTAAGTATTTTGTGTCCGTAAGCTTGATGGCCAACATCCCAAACTAACTGATCAACAGGAGTATTAAACACATAATGCAAAGCAACTGTTAGTTCAACAACCCCTAAACTAGCTCCAAAATGCCCTCCTTTTTCCGATACAATATCAATAATATATTGCCTCAATTCTGCACTGACTTGCTCTAACTGATTTTTTTTCAGCTTTCGCAAATCATCAGGGCTATTGATTTTACTCAGTAAGGGTCCTTGAGGATATTTAGTGATTTTGCTCATTATTCTTTATTGCGGGCAAATATACGGTATTTTAGTTTTCTATGTTTAATTACGAATAAACTAATTGTTTTGAGTTTGTTAGTAGATCCCCATCTTCTTTTCGTTAACATAATACAGTTGATAATTGAATGGAGGCTAGCATAAAACCAGCTAAGTTTTACCTCAACTTTGTAGTTATGAGAAAATTACTGTTTTTAATTATATTTATACCTTGTTTGGCTATTGCTAATGGGGATAGTTTAGCTATTTCTTTACCAATAAATATTGTAATTACTACCGACAGTGTTTTTGATGATGCTCCTGCTGAAATTATAAAAGGTATTGAAAAGGCAGAAATAAGTTCTTTGAAGATTGAAAATATAATTGCTTGGAGGTTGCAACAGTTGGACAAAAAAACACCAATGGATTTGAGATACAATGATAAAGTACAGGTTTTCATTGATAGTTATTTAGGAAGAAATAAGGCGCTTATTGCAAGAATGCAGGGCCTAGCTCCTTATTATTTCCCGTTATTTGAACAACAACTGGATAAATATGATTTACCACTAGAGTTTAAATATTTAGCTATTGTGGAATCGGCTCTTAACCCAAAAGCTCGTTCGCATTCTGGAGCTAGTGGTTTGTGGCAGTTTATGTACCCAACAGGTAAACAATATGGATTGGAAGTTACTTCTTATATGGACGAAAGGCAGGACCCGCTTAAAGCAACCCAGTCAGCTTGTGAATACTTTGTGAAACTGTATGATACTTTTGGTGATTGGAATTTAGTGCTAGCGGCTTATAATGGTGGTCCTGGCTATCTTCAAAAAAAAATTGCTAGTGTTGGGAGTTCTGATTTTTGGGAACTATATCCTCATTTACGAAAAGAAACACGCAACTATGTGCCCACTTTTATTGCTGTAAATTATGCAATGCATTATGCTAAGGAACATGGTATTGCTGTTGAATACCCTAAAATTAATTTAGGACTAACTGATACGATTACCCTAAAAAAACAGGTTGAATTAAAAGTTTTAACAGAATTATTATGCGTGAATGCAGAAACGATAAATTACCTGAATCCTTCTTATAAAAAAGAGATTTATCCTAAAGGGGCAGTTTTAATTTTCCCTAGTGATGCTGCCCATGATTTTAAGATTAATGAAATAACTAATTATGCTTTTGTTGATGCAGTTGAGAATAAAGAAATATTAATAGATGAAGAACGCATAATTTATAGAGTGCACAAAGGCGATTACCTAGGAAGAATTGCCAAAGCACATAAAGTACATGTGTTTGAGATTAAAGAATGGAATAGTCTAAAATCAAACAATTTAGATATTGGAGATAAATTAGTGATTTATGTAAAAAAAGAAAATGATATAACTCCTAAAAAGCTAACAGCTAATAAAAATGAATATACTGTACAGAAAGGCGATACGCTTTGGGATATTGCTCAAAAATATAATGGTTTAAGTGTTTGGAAGATAAAAGCATTAAATAATATGGAAAATGATAATTTAAAACCCGGGACTACAATTTTATTACCAACTTCCTAATGAGATATTTAATTGCGTTTATATTTCTTTTTAGTGCTTGTTCTGAGGGGATAAAGACCTTGCCTAGTTCGACAGGAGCTTTGTCAGAAGTTATTTTTGTGGTTGATGATGTGCTTTGGGAAAAACGGGTTAAGGAATTAGTTGTCGAAACGTTTGCTGCTCCTCTTGAAGGTTTAGCTCATATTGAACCCTCTTTTAGAGTTGTACATGTAAATCATGCAGAATTCAAATCCATATTAAAAACACATAAAAACATTGTTATTATTGCCAAGGGAGTTCAG
>JBLGCF010000103.1:0-4017 GCA_047617145.1 Thalassomonas sp.
TTTTAAGAAAATGTTTTCCTGCATCAATCAGTACCTTTTTGGGTACAAGTCCTATTAATTCCGAACCTGTAACTCTCATTCCTCTTGCTATGGAACGCTCACAAGTTTTGTCGAATACCTCATGTAGAGGGGAAATGTTGATGTCAGTTAGGTTATAAGATATTTGTGCAACTCCATATTCTTCAATATACCAACCAATTCCTTTCACTGCTTTGAATAATCCTGGTTCTTTTAAAGGATTCCCAGCTGCATCTTTCATTACTTTTCCAGATAAAGTTCCACCTTCTCTTTTTATTCTTCCTGCTTCACGAATGTCAAAAGCAACTGCATTTGCTCTACGAGTAGATGTAGTGTTTAAATTGATGTTATAAGCCACTAAAAAGTCGCGAGCAGAAATTCCTGTTACTCCTGATTTCTCTACTGATTTATTGAATTCAGCAGGACCAAAATCTGGTTTCCATTCAGCATCCACTAATTTTTTAGATAAACCTTCATATTCCCCTTGTCGGCAATTGGCAAGGTTTTTTCTTTTCTCTTCTTTTGCAGCAGCTTCATAATGGTAAACAGGAATTCCAAGTTCTGTTCCTACTCTTTCTCCTAGTTTATGTGCCCACTCAGCACACTCTTCCATGCTAATATTTGCAATAGGCACTAACGGACAAACATCAGTTGCTCCCATTCTTGGGTGTTCTCCAGAATGCTTGCTCATGTCAATCAATTCCTGTGCTTTTTGTATCAGTAAAAATGCAGCATCAATTACTTGTTGTGGTTCACCAACAAAGGTGATTACCGTTCGGTTAGTTGCTTTTCCTGGATCAACATTTAGGAGTTTTACGCCATCAATTTCTTCTACAATCTGAGAGATAATTTTGATTTTATCCTCATCTCTACCTTCCGATATATTTGGTACACATTCAATTATTTGCTTGCTCATTTTTCTGTTTTTAGTATTGCAAACTTAAAGAAATAAATTGCTAAAAACTACAAACTAAAAACCAAAAACTATCTTACTTTTGTCAATATGGATAAACAAACTAAATCAGCAGTGGAAAGTGGAGAGATGCTACCTTTAATGGAAGCATTTTATACGATTCAAGGTGAAGGGTATTATTCAGGTAAAGCTGCTTATTTTTTACGCATTGGTGGTTGTGATGTAGGTTGCCATTGGTGTGATGTGAAGGAAAGTTGGAATGCTGAATTACACCCACCAACTTCAATTGCTGATATATTGAAAGGAATTGAAGCCTATAATGTGGATACAGTAGTAGTTACTGGAGGAGAACCATTAATGTGGAACTTAGATAACCTAACTTCAGTACTTAAAAATAAAGGATTAAAAGTGCATTTGGAAACTTCAGGAGCCTATCCTTATAGTGGTGATTTTGATTGGGTATGTTTATCTCCTAAAAAAATGCAACCACCATTAGTAGCAATAAAACCCTTAGCTAATGAGTTAAAAGTTATTGTGAATAATAAACATGATTTTATTTGGGCTGAGGAGCAAAGAGAAGGCTTAACGGCTGATTGTAAATTATACTTACAAGCTGAGTGGAGTAAACGAGAAAAAGTAATTCCAATGATTATTGATTTTGTAAAAGAAAATAAGGATTGGACTATCTCTTTGCAAAGCCATAAATACATGAATATCCCTTAATGAGAATACTTCTTCTCATACTAATTTTATTGCCTGCAATTTCTTTTGCTCAAAAAAAGGATTATAAAAATTACGATAAAGCAGTTGCCTATTTTCATGAAGGTAAATTAGAAAAAGCCAAAAAAATTACTGAAAAAATATTAGCTAAAAATGCGAATTGGACTAAGCCAAATTTATTGATGGCTAGCATTTTTGCTGACTTAGGGAATATTGAAGAATCTGCTCGCTATATGCTTTATGTATATGATAAAAATACTCCGACTGATGTAATGGGAATTGAGCAAATTGCGAAACTGTACTATAGCAATGGCTACTATGAAAATGCATTGTATTATTTTGAGATCGCACAAGAATTAAATGCTAATGTACTAGGAAAGAAAACTTCTTTCTTCATGCAGAATTGTATTTTCGCTATGCAGAAAATTGATCATCCGGTCGTTTTTAATCCTGAAAATTTAGGGGTAAATATCAATTCTGAAATGGAAGAATATTTACCTGCCCTTTCAATTGATGGAAATACTTTAGTAATTACCCGTAGAGTAGCTAGTAAAGATAAAGTATTACAAGAAGATTTTTATATTTCTACAAAAAGTGAACAAGGAAATTGGCAAAAGGCAATGGGCTATTCTGGGGCGATTAACACTCCTTATAATGAAGGAGCCTTTTCCTTTTCAGCTGATAAAGAAATAGTGGTGTACACGGCTTGTAATCGTGCTGATGGGCAGGGAAGGTGCGATTTGTATTTGATGCTGAATAATACTACTTATAATGCAGGAAAAACCATCAATACAAAACATTGGGAATCACAAGGGTGTTTTTCTCCTAATGGTAAGTATTTGTATTTTGTGAGTAATCGCCCAGGAGGGTATGGAGGAAAAGATATTTGGCGATCTGAAATTACACAAAAAGGTTTTTTGCCTGCTGAAAATTTAGGAGATACGATAAATACTCAATATGATGAAATGTCTCCTTTTATTCATCCCGACAACCTTACTTTCTATTTTGCATCTGATGGACATACTGGCTTTGGAGATTATGATTTATTTGTAAGCAGAAGAAATAATACTACAATGGAGTGGGGAGTGCCTGAAAATATGGGATACCCAATAAATACACACAATACTGAAAACTCATTAATTGTATCAAGTAATGGAAAAACAGCTTATTATGCTTCTGATGTAAGTGGTTTTGGAAAAGAGGATATCTTTAGTTTTGAGTTGCCTAAAAACTTACAAGCTGAGCCATTGGCTGACTTGGAGATGGAGATTATTACCCAAAAAGCAGGAGAGGAGGTAATCTTAAAGAATGTAAGTTTTGCAAGTAATTCTTATACTTTGCAAGAAAGTTCTTTTGCTGAATTGGATAAATTGATTGCTTACCTTAAAAAGAACCCGAATTTACAAATTGAAATACAAGGGCATACGGATGATGTTGGGAATGAGATGGATAATCAAATCCTATCCGAGCAAAGAGCCAAAGTTGTATTTGAATACTTAAGTGCTGAACTTAATAATAAATTAACCTACAAAGGTTTTGGTGAAAGCCAACATTTAGGAGGGGATAGAGAGAAAAACAGAAGGACTTCTTTTGTTATTTTTGATTAATTTTAAACAGTATCAGTCTGCCAATTATGCTTGCTCTTTCACTTACTTGCTTTGCGTTTATCCCTTCAAAATTTTCAGTTAAAGTAGCGTTCCAATGTAGTAGCCACCTTTCCAAATGCAAGTGGGTAAAAGGAATGTGTTTATTGAGATCCAAATGTTTTTGCATCAAGTTAGCTTGGTATTTGTCGCCACCCCAAAGTAAGTTCTCCCAAAAATCACAAATAATTGGCAAGTGGCTTTCCCAATCAATTTTAATTTTTCCAGTAAATACAGGTGCTATTTCATCATCAGCTAATACCTTTTTATAGAATTCAGCTACTAATAGCTCAAGGTCTTTTCTTTGTGTTATATCTTGCATTAGTTAAATAGTTTTAACAAAATCTAAAAATACTTTTTTGTGTTGTTCTAAGTCCATATTAGGAGAAAGTGCAACACGAGCAATATAATCCTTATCAACTTCTTTAGTAGTTCCTTGTGTTGATGTAGCAGGAATCGTCCAATAACAGCCGTTTAACTGCCCATAGCTTACGCAATACTTACTTTCATTAGGAATTTCGGTTATCATCAAATTAATTAATACATGATTTAACTTTCTTTTATATTCTTCTTTTTCTATTCCAGTCGTTCCTTTAGTAGGTAAGTCTAATGAAAATACTGATGGAGTAAATCCTTGTTGGGCCAATTCTTCTGAGACAAAATTGATTTTTGCTTCTGGTAGAGTTTTATTAATGAAATTTACAAATTCACGTGTATTCAGGT
>JBLGCF010000104.1:0-3975 GCA_047617145.1 Thalassomonas sp.
AATAATAGGAGTGCGATCCAACTTAACACTCTTTATTTTTTTAGGATATTGATTTACAGGGTATTTAATTTCAGTTACCGTATTATCTGGTAAAACATATTGTTTCAATTCTTCAGGAACATGTACTGTAAGCTCCTCTTTCATTTTTACTAAATCTACAGGATCTGGAGTTCCTGAAAGCATCTTTCTCCAATTGGTTTTATCAGCTACAAATTGCTTTAAGGAAACCTCAATATCACCAGAAAATCTTCTGTTTGGTACTTCAGCTAGTAATATTGCTTGGCTTGCCCCTTGATCCATCCATCTTATTACTCCTTGTGAACCCCTAGTAATTCCTACTTTTATTCCGCTTGAATTTGCCAAATACACATAATGAGGAGCAATTTGAAATTCTTTTTCAAATTCGAAATTTCTTTCTTCAATTCCTAAATGAGCAGTACATAATTCTGGCTTAAAAATTGTTGGTGAGGCCAAAGGCGATTCCCAAAAACATTTATAACAGTAACACGAACGAAAAAATTTATCTGACTTTTCTCCACACTCACAAACAACAACTCCACTCCATTCAATCTTTATCTGCTTACCTATATAGTCATTCATTGTATGAATAACTCCATGAATATCTAGGGTGTAGTTTACTACATCCTTAAGTTCCGTATCCATTCTTTTAAGCGTATCTCTAAACATATATATTTTTGTATTTTTCAATCCTTAAAAATACCAAAATTGAGCAAGTTTTCTGTTAAAAATTCTATTCTTTCATTTATGATGCAAAAACGCATTGATAAAATAGAGGAGTTTTGCAAAAATCCAATACAAGCTCAAGAAAATGTGTTTGATTTTCTTATTTCAAAAGGGGGAAATACAGCTTTCGGAAAGGGACATCAATTTAGTGAAATTACGAACTACATCAATTTTTCAAAAAATATACCCATCAGAAACTATGAGGAATTTTCAGTATTTATTGAAAGAGCCAGAAAAGGAGAGGAAAATGTGTTATGGCCAGGGAAAATAAACTGGTTTGCCAAATCATCAGGGACAACAAATGCACAAAGCAAATTTATACCTATTACCCAAGAATCCTTAGAGGATTGTCATTTTAAAGGAGGGAAAGATATGCTATCCTTGTATGGGAATAACTTTCCTTTTTCAGATATGTACAATGGAAAAGGACTTATGTTAGGGGGAACAATAAAAGATTCTGAAGATGGTGGCTACAAAGATGGTGACTTATCAGCAATTCTTTTAGATGAATTTCCTTTTTGGGTAAATTACCATAGGATTCCTGATATTGACACTGCCTTGATGTCAGAATGGGAAGAAAAATTAGAACGCATTGCCCAGCAAGCTGTACATGTAAATATTACAAATTTAACAGGAGTCCCTTCATGGATGTTAATTTTACTAAAGCGGGTACTCACAATAAGTGGAAAGAAAAATATCAGTGAAGTTTGGCCAAACCTAGAGCTATATATGCATGGTGGAGTAAATTTTTCCCCCTATAAAAAGCAATTCGAAACTCTTATTCCGTCTTCAAAAATGAATTACCTAGAAGGCTATAACGCATCAGAAGGATTTATTGGAATACAAGATAAAAATCCATCAGAAGGCCTATTGCTTATGTTAGACTATGGGATTTTCTATGAGTTTATTCCTATGGAAAAATACAAAAAAGGACTACTTGAAGCCATAGCTTTACAAGAAGTTCAAGAAAATATTGATTATGCTTTAGTTATCTCAACAAACGGAGGACTTTGGAGATATCTTATTGGAGATGTGATTCGCTTTACCACCCTTAGTCCTTTCAGAATTAAAATTATTGGGCGAACGAAAAGCTTTTTAAATGCTTTTGGAGAAGAGTTGATAGTAGAAAATACCGATAAAGCAATATTGGCTGCTTGTTGTATTTGCAAGGCATCAATTAAAGACTATACGGTTGCTCCTATCTTTATTGATGATAGATCGGGAGGACATCAATGGTTCGTAGAATTTTCTAAGGAGCCGGAAAACATTAGTCTTTTTAAGCAAGAACTAGACAAAAACTTAAAGGAATTAAATTCTGATTATGCAGCTAAAAGAACTAAAAACCTAATTCTCAATTCACCTGAAATTGTACTCATTCAAAACAATGAATTCTACACTTGGCTTAAACAAAACAATCGATTAGGGGGGCAATATAAAATCCCCCGCCTTTGTAACGACCGTAAAATAGCAGAAGAGATTCTTGCCTTACTCTAGAAGTTTTCAACAAAGATGATGGCTATTTTGCATTTTGAATAGCTAGAACTAATACTTTTTTTATTTTAGACGAAAATTTAGAATATGCACATAGCTATTGCAGGAAATATTGGTTCAGGAAAAACAACTTTAACAACTAAACTCTCTAAACATTATAACTGGGAGGCACACTATGAAGATGTAGAAAATAATCCTTACTTAAATGACTTTTACAAAGACATGCAAAGGTGGTCGTTTAACCTACAAGTCTTTTTCTTAAATAGTCGTTTCAGACAAATTCTTGACATTAAAGAAAGTAGTAAGACTTATATTCAAGATAGGACTATCTATGAAGACGCAAAAATATTTGCACCCAATTTGCACGCTATGGGCCTAATGAGTTCAAGAGATTTTGACAATTACATGGAAATCTTTAATTTGATGGATAGTTTCATTCAAGGACCAGACTTACTAATCTACCTAAGAGCTTCAGTACCTAAGCTAGTTGAACAAATTCAGAAGAGAGGTAGGGATTATGAAAATAGTATCCGTTTAGATTACTTAACACGCTTAAACGAAAGGTATGAGGCTTGGGTAGGGGAATATACTAAAGGTAAAATTTTAATCATTGAAGTTGATGATTTAGACTTTGCAGAAAATGAAGAAGACCTAGGAAGTATTATTGAAAAGATAGATGCTGAAATAAACGGATTATTCCAATAGTAAACAAAAATAGCAGTTAATAAAAAAGCCGCTCAAACGAGTGGCTTTTTTACTATAATTAGATTAACAATTATTGCTTTCCTTTAATCATTATAGTTATCATACCATTAGTATTCTTAAAAACATCTCCACCATTAAACATTAGCATTCCTATAAATGAATTACTGTTATTTTCTTTTCTAACATTAAATAAAAATTCTGATTTAAACTTGTTTCCTCCAATAACTAAAATTCCGTTAACCTGTTTGTCAAAATCTAAGTCTCCAGAATAAGATCCAACATCAGATAAAGATTTAAAAGACATTTCTTCTTTTTCAGAAATCTGTATTAACTCTTTACATATCATTGCTTCATCTTGACATTGAACATTACTAAAAGTAAAACTAGAAACAGATTTATTTTTTTTATCAAAAGTAAATGAAGTAGCCTTAGTACTTATTAAAGCAGACTGTACAGGTTTGTTTAATCCAAGTTCAGAAGGCTGAGGACCCAACATCTCTTCAGATGTTGATTCAGCATGGGTAACTGTACCTTCTCCTAAAATTGGAGCAATTACTAAACCAATCAAACACGTTAATTTAATTAGGATATTCATAGAGGGACCAGAAGTATCTTTAAAAGGGTCACCAACAGTATCTCCAGTAATTGCAGCTTCATGAGCAGCAGAACCTTTATGCGTCATTTCTCCATTAATCATAACGCCAGCTTCAAATGATTTTTTAGCATTATCCCAAGCACCACCAGCATTATTTTGGAAGATTGCCCAAAGCACTCCACTTACTGTAACTCCAGCCATATATCCACCTAGCATCTCAGCAATCATTAATTTATCCATTCCAAACAACATAGGTAAAAAAGTAATTACTAATGGAAACCCAATAGTTAATAAGCCAGGCAACATCATTTCTCTTAAAGAAGCTTTTGTAGAAATTTCAACACATTTATCGTATTCTGGTTTCCCAGTTCCTTCCATAATTCCAGGAATTTCTTTAAACTGTCTTCTTACCTCATAAACCATTTCCATTGCAGCTTTAC
>JBLGCF010000105.1:0-3964 GCA_047617145.1 Thalassomonas sp.
CTTCAAAATCAATTAGAATTATACTATTACCGCAATAGATTCGTTCAAGTCCACATAAAAAAGAAGTATATTTGCAAACTAAATTTAAGAAATGAAGAAAATAATAGGAATAATTAGTGCGTTACTAGTGATGTTTAATGCTTTTGCTCAGGATCCATCTTATGATGAGTTGACAGGAGGACTGAATACCATTACTACTGCTGTTCCGTTTTTACTAATTTCTCCTGACTCAAAAGCAGGAGCTATGGGTGATGTTGGTGTAGCTACTGCTCCTGATGCAAATTCAATGCATTGGAATCCTGCAAAATTAGCTTTTGTTGATGATGACATGGGTTTTTCTATGTCTTATGTGCCATGGCTTAGAGCGCTTGTTCCGGATATTAACTTGTCTTATTTAGCGGGTTACCGTAAGCTGAATGATAATGAGACGATTGGTATAGAATTGCGATATTTTTCATTAGGAGACATTACTTTTACTGATATTGTAGGAAATGTAAAGGGACAATTTAAGCCAAATGAATTTGCATTAGGAACAGCATATTCCCGTAAACTCTCTGATAATTTTTCTTTATCAATTGCTGGTAGATATATTTATTCTGATTTAACGGGAGGAGTTGATGTACAGGGATATGGTACTTTTGCAGGGCAATCTATAGCTGCTGATGTTGCTGGGTATTATACAAATCCTATTAGGTTGGGAGGTAAAGATCTTGACTTGGCAATTGGAGGTAATGTATCAAATATTGGAAGTAAAATTTCATATACTGATGATGCAAACGAACGAGATTTTATTCCAATTAATTTAAGATTAGGAACAGCAATAGGTACAGAATTTGACGACTATAATAAAATGTCTTTTGCATTTGACATTAATAAGTTGTTAGTACCTACTCCTCCAATATATGATAATGGCGAAAGAGTTGCTGGTATGGACCCTGATGTTTCTGTAGTAAGTGGTATGTTTCAATCTTTTTGGGATGCACCAGCAGGACCAAAAGAGGAGTTTCGTGAGATTAATTACTCTGTTGGTACAGAATATTGGTATGCAAATCAGTTTGCTATCCGTGCAGGTTACTTCTTTGAGCATGATACTAAAGGAGGTAGAAAATTCTATACTTTTGGTTCGGGAGTAAAGTACAATGTATTTGCACTTGATTTTTCATATTTGATAAATGCTAGTCGTGCAATTAACGGTAATAACCCTTTAGCAAATACTATGCGTTTTACGCTTGTGTTTGATTTTGGGGCTTTGGATGAAATGAACTAATTTATGAGTTTTAGAATAGGTTTTGGTTTTGATGTTCATCAGCTAAAAGAGGGTTTAGACTTTTGGCTAGGAGGAATTATTGTCCCTCATACTAAGGGTGGTTTGGGTCATTCTGATGCGGATGTATTAATCCATACTATTTGTGATGCGCTTTTAGGAGCTGCTAATCTAGGAGATATTGGAAAGCACTTTCCTGATACTGCTGAAGAATACAAAGGAATTGATAGTAAAATTTTGCTGAAAGAAGTAATGGTTTTGATTCGAGAGAAAGGCTATGAAATTGGTAATATTGATTCTACTATTTGCTTGCAAACTCCAAAGATAGGGCCTTATATTCCTGAAATGCAAAAGGTGTTAGCTGCTTGTATGGGGGTGGATGCCGATTTAGTTTCTATAAAAGCTACAACTACTGAAAAACTAAGTTTTGTAGGTAGAGAGGAAGGTGTTTCTGCTTATGCTACTGTTTTGATCAATAAGAAATAACAAATTTATTTGTTGCTATTTCCTCTCCATTTCTTAGTAGTTGAATGATATAAGTTCCGATAGAATGAGATTGTATGTCAATTGCTATTTCTAAGCAGTAATCACAAAATTCTTCCTGTATACATTTTCCATAAATATTAAATATTTTCACTTTATCAAAGGTAATATTGGAATTTATTATCTTTATAGTAATATTGTTTTCTGCAGGGCAAGGGTAGATTACACTTTCTACTTTTGATTTATCTGTATACAACTTGTATAAGGCAACATCAAGTGCATTCAATGTGTCTGTTATGACTTGTTTTTTTATTTCAATAATTTTCTGTGAAAGAATTTGCTTTGCTCCAATCATTAATGGTGGGATATCTGTTATTTGGAAAGTGATTTTTTCTTCAGCAGAATTAACTACAATTACATAAGTTGTGTCGTTATATTGTTTTGCTAATATTTTTAGTGCTGGGTAAGTGTAGGTTACATTCTGCATTGTTAGTAATGGAGTAGAATTTGCTCCAGAAAGAATCCTATTGTTTAGAGATATATCATCACCATCTAAAATTGCCTTATCAATTTTATTCTCTTTAAAAATTTGTATTGCCTTATTTAAGGTGTTCCAAGATTTTTTTAATGTTAAACTTGAATTCCGATAGAAATGAGAAAATACCTGGATTCCCTTCACATCACAAGCAAGTGCTAACCAGAAATCATGCCATGTTTCTTTTTCTGAAAGTATTTCTTCTTGTTCAAATAATTCTAAGATTGCAATAACCGTCTTTTCTTTATTCAAATAATCTTTTCCATATTTGAATCCCTTATTAATTATTGCTTTTTGTGTTCTCTCAATGCTCCATCTTACATAGATGTTTGGTAAATTCTGGTAATTAGTGTAGCAACTTGCTGGAATAATATCTAAGTATGGGACATATTTTTCTACTTCTTGGCTGTTGTAATGCCCTGGAATGTACATGTAAGTTGGTCGTTTCTTTAAGTCATATTCTCTAATTAGTTCTGGATAATTTTTTACAATATAATATTCACTGTTTTTCCAATACCTTAATTCTTCAGGGATGTCCCACCAGGAGATATTAGAATGATATTCCTGTTGAGTGATTTCACCTACAGTAGTTTCTACTGAAGCGGGCCATTTTTTATCAAGTGAATCAATCCAGCTTAGGCGAGCCATAGTGCAAATATTATTTTCCTTACACTCAATATAATAAGAATCAGGTATAGGAGTTGCTAGATATCTAATGCCATCAATTCTGTATCCATATCTATGCCCATGATTCCATCCGTAATAATTGGCAGAATCTAAGTCAGTATGTAAAGAGTAAAGTCCTAATGGGAATTCATTTCCATAAGGATATAAATTTTGTGAAAAGATGACTTGATAATTTAAAAATAAAAAAAGAAAGTGAATACCCTTATCATGATTTAAAATCCAATTTCACTTTTAATTTCATTATCTCTGAGGTAAACAAGCATCTCTGCTTCTGCACAAACTATTCCTTTGGTGTTGATGGCTTGTACAGTATGCCATATTTCAAATTTCCCAACTTTATTTAAAGCATTTTCAGCTTCAATTATATCTGTAGGAGTTATGGTGAAGGTGAGGTGTAAATCAGTAGTTGCTGGGCGTTTGTATTTGATGTTTGCACTTTTTAACCAAATTTCTAATTTTCTATTTTTCTGCTGAAAAATATTGTAATACATTGTAGGAAAATAAGGGTCGAAAGCGGAAAAGATAGTCCCTCCAAAAATAGTTTTATGGAAGTTCATGTTTAGGATTGATTTTCTAAGAACTACTTTAAATTCAGTATAATCTTCTGATACTTTTTTTAGTATAATTCTATTAAAAAAAAGGGGTGGAAAAATATTGAGTACGAATCGTAAAATTTTTCGTCTAAACATAAAATCAAAAGTAATAAAAAAGCCTGCAAAATGCAGGCTTCTTATAAGTGTATTTAATTAGAATTTATCAAGATTCATTATTTTAATCCAAACATTTCCAAAATCATTTATAAATTTCTGTTCTGAATCATCACATGCATATGTTTCTGCTAAAGCCCGCAGTTGAGAATTTGAACCAAATATTAGATCAACTCGAGTACCCATCCATTTTACATCTCCAGTAATTCGATCACGGCCTTCGAATAAATCTGAAGATTCTAATGAAGGTTCCCAAGCAATTTTCATATCAAGTAGATTTATAAAAAA
>JBLGCF010000106.1:0-3875 GCA_047617145.1 Thalassomonas sp.
CAGATAAACTAAATGTTGATTTAGATTTTAGTTTGTAAATGTTAAACATTAGTAAAATACGAGCCCAATTCCCTATCCTCAGCCGAAAGGTAAACGGACAGGATTTAGTGTATTTTGATAATGGAGCAACTACCCAAAAACCACAAGTAGTAATTGATGCTGAAGCTAATTATTATGCAAATGAAAACTCAAATGTGCATAGAGGGGTTCATTTTTTAAGTGGGTTAGCAACTGATAAATTTGAAGAAACAAGAAATACAATTCAAAAATTTATTGGAGCAAAGCACAATCATGAAATTATTTTTACAAAAGGGACAACCGACTCTATTAACCTAGTTGCAAACGGATTCAGAACTTTATTAAATAAAGGAGATGAAGTTATCATTTCAGAGATGGAACACCATTCCAATATTGTGCCTTGGCAAATGTGTTGTGAGCAAAGTGGGGCAAACTTAAAAGTAATTCCATTGTTGGATAATGGAAGTCTGGATATGTCAGCATTTGAAAATCTCCTTTCTGAAAACACAAAACTAGTAGCGGTATCTCATGTATCT
Organism: Thalassomonas sp.; assembly: GCA_047617145.1. Lineage (GTDB taxonomy): Bacteria > Bacteroidota > Bacteroidia > Flavobacteriales > BACL11 > UWMA-0277. Next base: position 555 of record JBLGCF010000106.1, read on the forward strand.
AATGCACTGGGGACGATAAACCCAATTGAAGAAATTACACAAAAAGCACATGCTGTTGGTGCTAAAGTTCTGATTGATGGAGCACAAGCTGCCTCTCATATTGTACTGGATATGCAAAAACTAAATCCTGATTTTTATTGTTTTTCAGCACACAAAATGTTTGGCCCAACAGGAGTAGGTGTGCTATATGGAAAAGAAGAAATGTTAAACGAATTACCTCCCTACCAAGGTGGTGGAGAAATGATAAAAGAAGTAAGTTTTGAAAAAACTACTTACGCCTGTTTACCTCATAAATTTGAAGCTGGAACACCAAACATTGCTGGGGTAATTGCTTTTAAAGCTGCAATTGATTTTATAAATGACTTAGAGATAGATCAGATTGCAAAATATGAAGAGGAACTCTTACAATATGCAACAACAGAAATCCTGAAAATAGAAGGCGTTAAAATTTATGGAACTGCAAAACATAAATCTGGGATTATATCCTTTAATATTAACAGCTTGCATCCTTATGATATTGGTATGATAGTGGATAAAATGGGAGTTGCTATCAGAACAGGACACCATTGCACACAACCAATAATGAAGCGATTTAATATTCCTGGAACAGCAAGAATTTCAATCGCCGTTTACAATACTAAAGCTGAAATTGATACTTGTATTAATGCCATTAAAAAGGCAAAACAAATGCTATCCTAAATGGAAACTATTAAAGAGATACAAACTGAGATTATTGAAGAGTTTGAAATGTTTGATGATTGGATGCAGAAATACGAATACCTTATTGATTTAGGGAAAGAGTTGGCGCCAATTGAAGAGCAGTACAAAACAGAAGACAACTTAATAAAAGGGTGCCAGAGTAGGGTTTGGCTACATGCCCAGCAGCAAGATGGGAAAATAAATTACACGGCCGATAGTGATGCTATTATGACGAAAGGAATTATTGCAATATTGATAAGAGTACTTTCAGGGCAAAAAGCAGAAGAGATTGTAAGTGCCGATTTAAGTTTTATTGATACCATTGGCCTAAAAGAGCAACTATCAGCAACCAGGGCAAACGGATTAGTTTCAATGATTAAAAAAATAAAGCTATACGCTTTGGCTTTAGAAAATAGATGCTAGACCGCTATGCTTTTAGTATAAAGAATTAGACAAAACAAAGAAATAATAAAAGAAACTAGAGAAAAGAGAAAAGACCATTTTCAGTCTAAATACTCATATCTCACTACTAAAATCTAATTAATATGAAAACAGAAAAAGAATTACAAAAAATAGGAGATGAAGTTGTTGAGGTAATTTGTGAGATTTACGATCCAGAAATTCCTGTAAATATTTACGCTCTAGGGCTAATTTATGATGTACAAGTAAGTGAGGAATGTGATGTAAATATCACCATGACTTTAACATCACCAAACTGTCCTGTTGCCGAAAGTTTACCTGTAGAGATTGAGGAAAAAGTAAAAGTAATTCCTGCGGTAAAAAAAGTAAAAGTAGAGGTTGTATTTGAGCCAACTTGGACAAAAGAAATGATGAGTGAAGAGGCAAAACTAGAACTAGGAATGTTATAAAAAATGAGTGAAGAAATTATAAATAGAGTAGCTAATAGTCCTTTAATTACTATTGATTTGGCGGATTATGCTCCAACAAAATCTATTGCTAATTTTGATTTGAAAGATTTTCTTTTTGAAGAGATTTTTCTGAAAGAAAAAGAGTTTAGAGCAAATTTAAAAGCATTTGACTTCTCTAACTATACTGATAAAACGACAGCTCTTAATTGTAGTTCAGGGGCTATTGTACCTATGTGGGCTTATATGCTAGCAACTTCCTACCTTAATAAAGTAGGGGCTGAAATTCATTTTGGAGCAAAAGAAGAAGTATTTCAAAAGATATTTACCAAAAATATTGATGCGCTTGACGCTTCTGAATTTGAAAATAAAAAAGTAATTGTAAAGGGTTGTGGGCAAATTCCGCTTACGGAAAGCTTGTATATTACCATTACCAAAAAATTACAAAATACGGTTAGTAGTTTAATGTTTGGGGAAGCGTGTTCTGCTGTTCCTGTTCTGAAGAATAAATAATGAATAATGAATAAAAATATTCAAAAAATAAATACTCAAATTTCTGAGTATAAATTAGCTATTGTAAACCATCCATTATACAACAAACTAAAAACTGTTGAGGATGTTCAGAAACTAATGGAATACCATGTGTATGCTGTTTGGGATTTTATGTCCTTATTAAAAGCATTACAGATTGAACTTACTTGCACTACTACACCTTGGAAGCCTAAAGGAGATAATAAAGTAAGAAGATTGATTAATTCAATTGTTTTAGAAGAAGAAAGCGATATGGATATGGATGGAAACCCTTCTTCACACTATGAAATGTACTTGGAAGCAATGTTGGAATGTGGTGCAGATACATCAACAATTGAATCATTTATTAAAGATGTAACTGATGATTATATTCCTAAAGTGCAAGCAAGTGTAGATAAGTTTATGGAAACTACTTTTGATGTGATTAATAGTGGAGAGGCACATAAAATTGCAGCTGCTTTCACTTTTGGGCGTGAGGATTTAATTCCAGATATGTTTACCGCTATTGTGAATGATTTGAACAAAGAGCATAAACTAGATAAGTTTGTTTTTTACCTAGAAAGACACATAGAATTAGATGGTGGAGAACATGGCCCTTTAGCCTTGCAACTTATTACTGATTTATGCGGTGAAGAAGAGCAAAAATGGGAAGAGGTTACCCAAACTGCAAAAGACTGCTTAACAGCAAGAGTTCAATTGTGGGATGCTATTTTGGAGGAGATTAATTAGTCCTTCCCTGTTCAAAGGTTTTTATAGAGTTTTCTACTGATTGATTAATTTGGTTCAATTCTTTGGCAGTAAAATCACGGTACTCACCTATAGGAATATCCAATTTGATATTCATAATTCTTACCCTTTTTAATTTCCTTACATCATATTCCAGATGCTCACACATCCTACGAATTTGACGATTCAACCCTTGTGTAAGTACAATCTTGAATTTCTTTTTATCAAGTTGCTTAACAAAACATTTACGAGTAACGGTATCCAAAATAGGAACCCCACTACTCATTGCATCAATAAACTCTTGTGTTACTGGTTTGCTAACAGTTACTTCATATTCCTTTTCATGATTGTTACGAGCACGCAATATCTTATTGACAATATCACCATCATTCGTTAAAAAAATAAGTCCTTCTGATGGTTTGTCCAATCTTCCAATGGGGAAAATACGAGTTGGATAATTAATATAATCAATAATATTATTCTTTTCTCGCATTTGGTC
>JBLGCF010000107.1:0-3874 GCA_047617145.1 Thalassomonas sp.
AACCTAAATTTAATACATTTGCAAAAACTTAAAACCAAGAGAAGATGGAAGAATTATTAAAGAAATTTGAAGATAAAAAACCTGTAGTAGTTTTTGAGTGGAAAGATACAGAAACGGATGCTGAAGGGTGGATAGTTATCAACTCCTTAAGAGGGGGTGCAGCAGCTGGAGGAACAAGAATGAGAATTGGAGTTACTAGAAATGAAGTATTGGCTCTTGCAAAAACTATGGAGGTTAAGTTTACAGTTGCAGGGCCTCCAATTGGTGGTGGAAAATCAGGAATTAATTTTGACCCAAGAGACCCAAGAAAAGAAGGGGTTTTAAGAAGATGGTATGCGGCTGCAAAACCTCTATTAAAAACTTATTACGGAACAGGTGGAGACATGAATGTAGATGAAGTACATGAGGTAATGCCAATGTGTGAGGAGCAAGGAATTTTATTTCCATTAGAAGGAATTGTTAACGGACATCATAGAAGAGATGAAGCAGGTAAAATGAAAATTATTAACCAATTGAAAGAAGGAGTTCCTTTAATTGTTAGAGATAAAAACTTAACCCCTAACCCAATTAAAGACTATTCTGTTGGTGATTTAATTACAGGTTATGGCGTTTCTGAAACCATCTTACATTATTACAACATATATGGTGGAGATGTAAAGGGGAAAAGAGTAATTATACAAGGATGGGGGAATGTAGCAGGTGCTGCCGCTTATTACTTAGCGCAAGCAGGAGCTATCATTGTAGGAATTATTGATATTGGAGGAGGAGTAATCAACAAAGATGGATATACTTTTGAAGAAATAAAATCACTTTTGGAAGACCGATCATCCAATTTCTTAGAGGCAGATAATATGCTTTCTTTTCAAGAAGCTAATGAAAAAATATGGAGCGTTGGAGCTGAAATTTTTGTTCCTGCAGCAGCCTCTCGTTTATTGTCTCAGAATCAATTAGACACTATGATTGATAACGGACTAGAGGTTATTTCCTCAGGAGCTAATGTGCCATTTTCAGATAAGGAAATATTTTTCGGACCTATCTCAAAAAGTGCAGACGAGAGGGTAAGTGTATTGCCTGATTTTATTGCAAATTGTGGAATGGCAAGAGTTTTTGCTTACTTAATGGAGGATAAAATTGAAATGACAGATGTTGCAATTTTTGCTGACACTTCAAACTGTATTAAAAACGCATTAATAAAATCACACGCTATAAATAATAGTAAAACGCAAATTTCAAAAACTGCTTTTGAAATTGCATTAAATCAGTTGGTTTAAAACAATTAAATTATGGATACTCAATTCTTACTTACAGAAATATTTGGAAATACTTTACAAGATTATTCTTGGTTTTTTGGCGCAATAATTCTTGGTTTACTATTCAAAAAAATAATTTCTAAATACTTAAGTCATTTACTCTTTAAGCTATTAGGGAAAAAAGGGATTGATGTAGGGATTGAAAAGTTTGACCAATTACTCACAAAACCAATTGGATTTTGCATTATGCTTTCTATTATTTACTTAGGGAGCGCACATATTCAATATCCACTAACATGGAATTTAGCACCTGAAAGTGAAATGGGTCTTAGGATGCTTATCAACAAAGGTTTTTCTCTTACCTATGTCTATTCTCTATTCTGGATTTTCTTAAAAGTAATTGATTTTACTGGATTAATTCTGAACAAAAGAGCTGAAGCTACTGAAAACAAAATGGATGATCAGTTGATTCCTTTTATTATTGAAATTGCAAAAATTATCACTTACATATTTGCGTTAGTGATTATTATGGGCAATGTTTTTGAAGTAGACATTACAGCTTTAGCTGCAGGACTAGGGATTGGTGGTATTGCTTTAGCAATGGCCTCCAAAGAAAGTTTAGAAAACTTACTTGGTTCTTTTACTATCTTTTTTGATCAACCCTTTACTGTAGGTGATACCGTTACAGTTGGTTCGGTTACGGGTACAGTTGAAAAAGTAGGATTCAGAAGCACACGAATAAGAACATTTGATAAGAGCTTAGTTACCTTGCCTAACAAAAAAATGATTGATGCAGAGTTAGACAATTTAGGGATGAGACCTGTAAGAAGGGTAAAATTCAATATTGGTTTAACTTACGAAACTACTCCTGAACAAATAAAAGCTATTGTTAGTGACCTTCAAGAGATGATAAATCAACATGAAAAAACAAACCAAGATGGTAAAGTTCGTTTCCAAGAATTTGGAAGTAGCTCATTAGACATTATGGTAATGTACTTTGTAAACAGCCCATCTTGGATTGATTTAATAGATGTAAAAGAAGATGTGAATTACAAAATAATGGAGATTGTTAAAAAACATAACTCTGACTTTGCCTTCCCATCCACAACAGTATATTTGCAAAAAAATTAAAAACTACAAAACAAATTAAAGCCCCAAATTTATGATTACTACCCTTATGATTATTGTATTCGTTTTAGGATACATGGCAATTGCATTTGAGCACCCAATTAAAGTAGACAAAGCTGCTTCTGCACTTTTAATTGGTGGAATTTGCTGGGCACTTTACGCATTTTCAGGAGTTGATGCTCACCACATGAACGAACATCTATCACACCATTTAGTAGATATTGCTGAAATATTATTCTTCCTTTTAGGAGCTATGACTATTGTAGAATTGATTGATGCACATGAAGGATTTTCAATCATCACTAATAAAATAACGACAAATAAGAAGGTAGCACTAATGTGGATATTATGCATTATTACTTTCTTCTTTTCTGCTGCTTTGGACAATTTAACTACTGCAATTGTTATGTCAGCCTTGCTAACCAAATTGATTAAGGACAGAGAAGATTTGTGGATGTTTGCTGGTATGGTAATCTTATCCGCAAATGCAGGTGGGGCTTGGTCACCAATTGGTGATATCACCACTATTATGCTTTGGATTGGCGGACAAGTAACAGCTGCTAACATTATTACTTCTGTATTTTTACCTTCAGTAGTATGTGCCCTTGTCCCTTTAATTTATTTAACTTTCCGATTAAAAGGGGAAATTACGCGTCCTGTTAATGTTGAAAGCAAAGAACATTATACTGACCCAACTACTCCATTTGAAAGAAATTTAGTGTTTTATATGGGAGTTGCTGGTTTATTATTTGTTCCTATTTTCAAAACTGTAACCCACTTGCCTCCTTATGTTGGTATGTTATTATCATTAGGGGTGTTATGGCTCGTTACTGAGGTATTACACAGAAGTAAAAATCACGAACAAAAATCAGCATTATCAGTAATTGGTGTGCTTAAAAAAATAGATGTACCAACTATCTTTTTCTTCTTAGGGATTTTATTAGCTGTTGCAGCTCTACAATCAGCTGGGCAATTGGATATTGTAGCAAATTATTTAAATAGTGCTTTTAATGGCGACATCTACATCATCAATATGATTATTGGATTACTATCATCAATTGTGGACAATGTACCCTTAGTTGCTGGGGCAATGGGAATGTATGAAGTTACACCAACAGGAGACTTTGCTGTTGATGGTAAATTCTGGGAATTTTTAGCGTATTGTGCTGGTACAGGAGGATCCGTTTTAATTATTGGTTCAGCAGCAGGAGTTGCAGTAATGGGAATCCTTAAAATTGACTTCATTTGGTATGTTAAAAACATTTCATTACTTGCACTTATGGGATATTTAGCAGGAGCTGCCACTTACATCTTTATGCAATAAAACTTAACTTTAGCGTTTAATACATTATGAATTCTTTATTACTACAAATTCCAACCGTTACTGATAGCTTAGCAGCTCCAGTAATTACCGAAAAAACATTATCTGTTATTGATCTAATCACCTCTGGAGGAATAGGAGGTAATTTAGTAATGGGTGCCTTAGGTATACTTTC
>JBLGCF010000108.1:0-3850 GCA_047617145.1 Thalassomonas sp.
GAATTCCAACTACTCTTTCTGCCTTTTCACAAGCTGCAGCAATAGAGGCTATTGATAGAGAAGAGGTATTTGAAGCAATAATACACTCTTCATCCACTAGACTCTCAATTTCAGTAAATACATTTTGTTTAATTTCAAGATTTTCAATTATAGCTTCAATAACTAATCCGCTTCCTGAGATATCTTTTATACCTTTTGTGAAATTAATCCTTCCAAGAATGACTTTATTATCTTGTTGAGTAATTCTTTCTTTTTCAACTAGTCTGTCAAGTATTTTTTTAAGTTTTATCTCTGCTGTTTCTATCGCTCCATCAAAGGAATCATAGAGGCAAACCTCATGTCCGTTTGTAGCGGCAATCTGAGCAATTCCTGCTCCCATTGTTCCTGCACCAATTACACTTACTTTTATCATATTATTCCCCTTTGAAGTTTGGTTTTCTTTTTTCTAAAAATGCTTGTACCCCCTCTTTAAAGTCAGCTGAATTACCTGCAATGGTTTGGCATTGATCTTCCATTTCCAATTGCTGTTCCAAATTATTGGAATAAGATGCGTTTAATAATCTTTTAGTAAGCCCCAATCCTTTGGTTGGCATTATGGCTAGTTTACTTACTAATTTCCAGCTTTCTTGTTCAAAATCCTCATCTGAAAATGCTTTGTAAATCATTCCCATATCTACAGCATCTTTTGCAGAAACAGGTTCTGCAGTCATCATTAATGCTGCTGCTTTTTGCATACCTACTAATCTTGGTAAAAAGAAAGTTCCAGCACTGTCAGGAATCAAGCCAATTTTACTGAATGCTTGTATGAATGAAGCACTTTCTGTAGCTACAACTATGTCGCATGCTAAAGCAATACTTGCACCTGCACCAGCAGCTACACCATTAACAGCAGCTACTATTGGTTTTTCAATATTTCGTATTTTTCTGATGATTGGGTTGTAGTGTTCCTGAACAATTTGTGTTAAATTTGGTCCGTTAGGGTCAGTTGCCTCCCATAAATCCTGTCCTGCACAAAAGGCTTTTCCAGTTGCTGTAATTAAGATTGCTCTAACGGCTTTATCTTCTTTGCAGTTATCTAGTAATTCCTGTAATTGTAAGGCCATTTCTCTTACAAAAGAATGGTATTTTTCTGGTCGGTTTAAGGTGATTTTCCCAACACCACTAATCAATTCGTATTTTATCATTTGTAATATAAAATTAAGGTGCTAAAGTAAGAAAAATTAAGGGTTTAAGCTAACCTTAAATGCACTTGAAAAACTCAAAGGGTTCAAGGCAATCATCACACTTAAATAATGATTTACAAGCAGTTGCTCCAAATTCACTTATTAGTGTTGTTTTTTCGGAATTACATTGAGGGCAAACTACTTTGTTAGATGGAGGTGCAATACCATATTCTCTAAGTTTTTCCTTGGTTTTTTCTGTCATCCAATCGGTAGTCCAAGCTGGAGCGTAAACGATTTTTAACTCAAAATTAGTAATTCCATTTTCCTTAAGGCAACTTTTAATATCATCCATAAAAGTTTTAACGGCAGGGCAACCCGAATAAGTTGGGGTGATGGAAATAATATAGTTATTATTCGTAAAAATAACAGCACGAATAACCCCTAATTCTACTACAGAAATTACGGGAATTTCAGGGTCAGGAACAGTGTTAAGTAGTTCCCAAATTTTATTTATTTTACCATCTTGCATCAGGATATGCTCTTTGTAAAAATTGCATTTCAGCTAATATAAAACCTAGGTATTCTGTGTGTAATCCTTTTTTACCGCCTGTAGCCATATAGGCATCTGTTGGGCGAGTTAATTTTGCTTTAGCAAGCGTATTATTTACGAGTATATTCCAATCATTTTGTAAAGAAGTATTGTCTACAGCAATTCCCTTATTTAGCAATTCAGTATCTATCTCATCCATCTCAAAAAGCTCAGCAGTATATTGCCAAATTTCTTCTAATGATTCTTGTACTTTAGTATTAGATTCTTCTGTTCCATCACCTAGCCTAATAAGCCAATTGGAAGTATGACGCAAATGATATTTTACCTCTTTTAAGGATTTTGCAGCCAATGCTGAAAGGGTTTCATCTTTACTATTTGCAAGCTGAGTGTAAAACAAAAAATTAAAAGCATCATGCAAGAAATTACGCACAATAGTGTTCCCAAAGTGTCCGTTTTCAATCTCTACCATTTGATGATTAAAAAACTCTCTTTCATTTCGTTTAAATGCTAAATCATCTGCTGATTTTGTACCCTCTAATTGAGAAGCGTATTCATAAAAACCATTTGCTTGCCCGAACATATCTAATGCAATGTTGGACATAGCAATATCTTCCTCTAAGGTAGGTCCTTTTGAACACCATTGACCCATTCTTTGTCCTAATATTAAAGAGCTATCGGCAATTCTTAGCGTATAAGTGAATAAACTATTCATGGTTAAATATGTTTTGAGCCTTCAGGCATAGTGTAAAAAGTAGGGTGGCGGTACATTTTATCGTTTGAAGGATCAAAAAACGCTTCACTGTCTTCCGATTCTGATGAAACAATATATTCTGATTTTACTACCCAAATACAACTGCCTTCGTTTCTTCTGGTGTATAATTCTCTTGCATTTTCCAAGGCCATTACTTTATCATTAGCGTGCACATTTCCTGCATGTTTATGTGCTAAACCGTTTTTACTTTGAATGAATACTTCCCATACATCTGCATTTTCTGCCATAATTCTATTTTTAATTTCCTGCTATTTTTTGTTTATTAGCGTATGCTTTTGAAGCTTCACGCACCCATTGTCCTTCATCATGGGCTTTTTTATGGTGTGATAACCTTTGTTTGTTGCAAGGTCCGTTTCCGTTTACTACATTCCAGAATTCATCCCAATCCATTTCTCCAAAATCATAGTTTTCTCTTTCGGCATTCCATTTTAAATCTTTATCAGGAATTGTAAGGCCAATTGTTTCAGCTTGCCCAACAGTTTTGTTAATAAAATCTTGCCTTAAAGCATCATTAGTTTGTCGTTTTATTTTCCATTTCATGGCATTTCCTGTTCTTGGAGAGTCAGAGTCTTGAGGACCAAACATCATAATTGATGGCCACCAAAAACGGTTTAAAGCATCTTGTGCCATGGCTTTTTGTTCAGGAGTTCCTTTTGCCATTTCAGCCATTATTTCATAACCTTGCCTTTGATGAAAGCTCTCTTCTTTACAGATTTTTACCATTCCTCTAGCATAAGGTCCGTAAGAAGTTCTTTGCAAAGAAACTTGATTTACAATTGCAGCACCATCAACTAACCAGCCAACAGCACCCATATCCGCCCAACTTAAAGTAGGATAATTAAATATTGATGAGTATTTTGCTTTCCCATCATGCAGTTGTTGTACTAATTCTTCACGAGAAATACCTAAAGTTTCACAAGCGGAATATAAATACAAACCATGCCCAGCTTCATCTTGTACTTTGGCAAGTAGTATCATTTTTGCTCTAAGTGATGGTGCTCTTGTAATCCAATTTCCTTCAGGTTGCATTCCTATAATTTCGGAATGTGCATGTTGTGAAATCTGACGGATTAAATGCTTTCTATAAGCATCCGGCATCCAGTCTTTAGGCTCAATTTTATGTTCCTTGTCAATCTTTTGTTGAAATAATTCTTCTTTCATTTTTTGTAGTAAATGTTATTGCAAATTTACCAAAAACTCTTCATTCATAAGATGATATTCTCCATAAAGTGAAGGGTGTTATTTATAAAATGATATTTTTGCAAAAAATTTAGATAAATGAACAAATTTCACTCCTTAATAATTACTAAAATTCAAAAGTTAACTGCTGATGCTGTAGCAATTAGTTTTGATGTAAACAATAAT
>JBLGCF010000109.1:0-3848 GCA_047617145.1 Thalassomonas sp.
GTTTTAATGTTTAGCATATAAACACCATCAGATAATGATTTAACATTAATAGCTTTAACATATTCTGATGATAAAACTAATTTCCCAGAAACATCTATGATGTCAACTGAAGTGTAATTTCCTTCAATAGTTAATACATTCTTTACTGGGTTAGGGTAGATTGAAAGATTTGAAATAAGTTCATTTAGAGTAGCAGTAGCACTTCCAGTTTTAAAAGCAGCACCATCTACATCCGTAAATTGACCTCCTGAAGCTAGAATTGTACCGTTTCCATCAGTTACAGTAAAAGAACCAGCACCATATCCAGCATCAATACCGTCTCCATAGCTATCATATATTGTAAAGGTATGACACTCATTAATGTTTAAAGTTCCAGTAACTGGAGTTTGAGGAGTTGTACCTGCTGCACTTAGGTCGTTATAAGGCCCTCCTGACATAACAACAATACCATTAGCATCTTTAATGTCCCATGTAGTTTCTGATCCATAAGCATCAGTTTCAATAGTAACAGTTGCATCAGTATGCGTATTCTGTGTTGCAGTTTGAATATTGAAAGAAATTGTTGGATTATTTGTTGGATCTGCATCAGCATAATTGTTTGGTTGAGAAACATCAATAGTTACTGCATCATTATTTGCTAATCCAGTTAAAGCTGGTAAAATAACATTATCAGTTGCGTAAGTTGCTAAGTTTCCTGTCCAAGGAGTAATTGATTGAGAATTTCCATTGACTTTAACTTCAATTGATAAGTTAGTTAAGTTAGAGATTCCATAATTTTGAATCATAATTTCTGGAACTAAGTCTCCTTCACAAGTTAATGTTTCACCAGCATAATCAAACGTTCTTGCATCATTATCGTTTGATGCAGGTGGAGGACATGCACTAATAGCACCATAAGGATTTGAAGATTGACCTACTTCATTAGTAAGCCTATCAGGACAAACCATGTATATGGTTGGCCAATACCCTATAGAGTAATCGGAGGTTACTGCAGTACTATTAGCTGTACCATCCGTGCAAATAATTGGATATAGTGTTACACCAGACGCAGAATCGGTATCATTTACGCCATTCACCCAGTCTCCATATGTATTTGAACAATTAAGCCCATTCAAGCAATCAAGACTATTCCCATCTCCTTCAATCATAAATACCATCACATCATCAGTGGTGCTTGGGCTAACCCCAGACATCCCTGCAGGGCCATGATTTTCAAATAAATCTTCAAGGGTTCCTCCAATATGGTAACCCCAACATGGGCCACACCAAACTGCAGAGAAATCAAGAAAAACAGTATAACCATTATCAAGATAACTGTATAATTCATGACTAGTTCCATTTAAATCTGTTAAATCAAAATTGGGTGCTATCGATCCATCAGGTAATTGTGCTTGTGCATTGTTGAATGATAATAAAGCAACAATTGCAATTAGTAATATTTTTTTCATTTTTCTTAGTTTTTTAATTTAATAATTTCGCCAAATATACGAAAATTATAAGATTTAAATGTAATTATTATTTAATGTCTTATGTGTTCAAAATAAGAGTTTTTTAAAATAAATACTTTATATTTGTAAAAAATAATATCATGAGAAAAACTTTACTTTTTATACTAGTAATTACGCAAATTAGTTTTGTTGGTGCACAAAGTTTGGTAGTTACCGGAGACACTAACTTTATTGGTGATCCTAATACGCAAATTACTCATCATTTGGATGTGAAGAATATTTCAGCTAACTCAATTAATGTTATTTGTCAAAAAACAAATATTACTTTACCTTTAGGTATGCCAACTTGGGCAGGCTCATCTTATTGTTTTGCAGGCACATGTTACCCTGTAAGTTCAACAAATCCTAGTTCATCTGCACTACTTGCTGTAGGTCAGGAATTTTCATTTGACAATAGTGATCTTGATGCGCACTCAGGATATTTTAGTGCCGGTGGTGTTCCTGGAATTGCAACTGTTAAGTATTGTTTTTATGATGAAAATAATCCGTCAGATGAAACTTGTATAACTATAACTTATGACTGTAGTGAAGCTACTGCAATTGATGAAAGTAAATCATTTAATCAAATGAGTGATTTTTATCCTAATCCAGCTAATAGTGTAGCTCATTTTAGGTTTAATGGGCCGGAAGCACAATTAAAAATAATTGACATTCTAGGAAATGAAGTAAAAGAGATTTTACTTACAGAGGGAGGAGTTCAAAAATTGGATTTAAGCGATATGACTAAAGGAATTTACTTTGGTAATTTAGTAGTAAATAATGAAGTTGTTGCAATCAAAAAATTGATTGTAAAGTAATAAATAAAAGAAATATTTTTTAGAACCCTGCCCTTTGATGCAGGGTTTTCTTTTTTATGGTGCTAGATACAATCAAATCATTAAATTTGCCTACTTATACTATAGAATAGATTTATGGCAAAGAAAGTAAGTAAGAAGGAAGCATTAGCATATCATGCTGAGGGAAGGCCTGGAAAAATAGAGGTTGTTCCTACTAAAAATCACAGTTCGCAAAGAGATTTATCTTTAGCCTATTCCCCAGGAGTGGCAGAGCCGTGTAAGCAGATTGCTAATCGCAAGGATGATGTGTATAAATATACAGCAAAGGGAAACTTAGTTGCTGTAATTTCAAATGGTACAGCAGTTTTAGGGCTTGGAGATATTGGCCCGGAAGCATCAAAACCAGTAATGGAAGGAAAGGGTTTGTTGTTTAAGATTTTTGCTGATATTGATGTTTTTGATATTGAAGTAGACGCAAGCAATATTGACACATTTGTGCAAACTGTAAAAGCAATTGCACCTACTTTTGGTGGAATTAACCTAGAGGATATAAAGGCCCCAGAATGTTTTGAAATTGAAAGAAGATTAAAAGCAGAGTTAGATATTCCTGTCATGCATGACGATCAGCATGGGACGGCTATCATTTCGGCAGCAGCTTTATTGAATGCTTTAGAAATTGCTAAAAAAGATATCACTAAGGTTAAGATTGTTGTTAATGGTGCGGGAGCAGCAGCTATGTCCTGTTCAAAATTGTATTTATCCTTAGGTGCAAAAAAGGAAAATATTGTAATGCTGGATAGTAAAGGAGTTATCAAGCAAAATAGAGAGGGTGTTGAGGGAAACAAAGCGCTTTTTGCAACTAACAGAAGGTGCGATACACTTGATGAAGCAATGAAAAATGCAGATGTATTTTTAGGACTTTCAGTTGCGAATATTGTAACGGCTGAAATGTTGCAATCAATGGCAAAACGTCCAATTGTATTTGCTTTAGCAAACCCTGATCCTGAGATTTCTTATAAAGAAGCTATGGATTCTCGTGATGATATTATTATGGCTACAGGAAGGTCCGATCATCCTAATCAAGTAAATAATGTACTTGGGTTCCCTTATATTTTTAGGGGTGCTTTGGATGTTAGAGCTACTGAAATAAATGAAAACATGAAGTTAGCAGCCGTAAAGGCAATTGCTAATTTGGCGAAAGAAAATGTATTGGATGAAATTAATTTGGCCTATGATGATAATACCTTGGCTTTTGGCCCTGAATATATAATTCCAAAACCTTTAGATCCTAGATTGATTACTGCAGTTGCTCCTGCAGTTGCTATGTCGGCAATAAGGTCTGGAGTTGCAAAGGAGGAGATTCCTGATTGGAATAAGTACCGTGAAAGTTTGAAAAAACGATTAGGGCTAGATAATAAATTGATAAGAACCTTAACTGCTAGAGCAAAACGAAATCCGAAAAGAGTTGTTTTTGCTGAGGCGGAACATTATAAAATATTAAAGGCTGCCCAACAAGTAAAAGATGAGGGTATTGCAATTCCAGTTTTGCTAGGTAGAAAGCAGA
>JBLGCF010000110.1:0-3815 GCA_047617145.1 Thalassomonas sp.
ATAATCGGAAAATACTTATTTGCTTTTTTGAAAAACAACATAGTATTGGATTGCCAATAAGTATTTTTCAACAATTCTTTATCTATTCTTTCCCAAATCTCTGGGGAATGAGTTGGAATCTCTTCTCCTGCAAAATTCAACCCTTTAGGTTGTACAATTGCAAAAATTCCATACTTCATATTAAAGTGTTGCTGATGCAAATCATCATCACTTCTTAACTCACTCGCGTAAATAAAAAGCTGTGCCAAAGCAAAAATCAATACTGAATACCCTAAAAAATAAACTTGTTTTTTCTTCATGTTAAAATTGACTTACAAAATTCTCAAAGCTTCCTGCAACTAAATCCTTATCCGAAACTAATGGATCTATAGATCCCCAATCAATATTTAAATCAGTATCCGACCAAAGCAATGCACCTTCTGATTCCTTATTATAAACTCCTGTACATTTGTAAGTGAAAATTGTATCGTCTTCAAGAGTAACAAAACCATGTGCAAATCCTGGAGGAATCCAAAAAATAGTTTTGTTTTTTTCCGTAAGCTCAATTGAGAAATGCTGTCCATAAGTAGGAGAGTCCTTCCTTATATCCACAGCAATATCCAAAACTGACCCCTTTATTACCCTAACTAATTTACCCTGAGCAAAAGGTGGGTTCTGAAAATGCAAACCTCTTAACACGCTTTTACTTGAAAGCGATTGATTGTCCTGAACAAAATCTAAATCCAAACCATTTTTAGCGAATGATTCTTTACTCCAGCTTTCAAAAAAATGCCCTCTATCGTCCCCAAAAATTGTAGGCCTTATCACTAGTAATCCTTCTATTGGGGTTTTAATTATTTCCATTTCTTAATTTTAGTTTTCCAAAAGCCAAATATAGAAAAATGAACTGCTTATTTTCAAGGAAAAGCGAACAATAATTGTAGTTTTGCAAACAAATTTTTACGAATCATTTAAAAATAAATATTATGAATAAAACAGTACAATTATTAATCGTTGGTTTTGCAATCGTTTTAAGCTCATGCTCTAATGATGCAACTAACAAAACACCAGAAACAGAAATGGAAAAAGTAAGTTACAGCTTAGGCGTAAATGTTGCAACAGGAGTAAAAGCACAAGGTCTAGAAACTATTGATGCAAATGCAATAGCAAAAGCATTTAAGGATGTATTTGCAGGAAATGATTTAGATATTTCAGAAGAAGAAAGCATGCAAGTATTGCAAGAATTCTTTGGTAAATTAGCTGCTGAAAAAAGTGCAAAAGCAGGAGAAGCAGGAAATGCTTACCTAGCTGAGAATGCTGCTAAAGAAGGAGTAATCACAACTGAAAGCGGATTACAATATGAAGTTATGACTTCAGGAAGTGGAAAAAAACCAACTGCTGGCGACCAAGTAACAGTACACTACCATGGTATGCTTACTGACGGAACTGTATTTGACAGTTCAGTTGACAGAGGAGAGCCTGCACAATTTGGTGTAACACAAGTTATACCAGGATGGGTTGAAGCCTTACAATTAATGAGTGTTGGTGACAAGTGGAAACTTACTATCCCTTCAGCTTTAGCTTATGGTGATAATGGTGCAGGTGGATTAATTGGACCTGGAGCAACTTTAGTATTTGAAGTAGAATTGATTGAAATTAACTAATCCGTTTTAACATATAAAAGAAAAGCCGAGCATTTGCTCGGCTTTTCTTATTTATTATTTTTTCCACCTACCCAACCTTGGAATTCCAATGGTATAAAACCACCTTTTAACTTTACCAATTCCTTGTTTTTTGAGTTGCTGTTTAACCATCTCCTGCATATCTTTAGCTGTTTTTATAGTGTCCGACATGGAGAATTCACCACTATCATAACAGTAACTACAGTAGTCGCCATTCAAGGAACCATCCTTTTCAGAACCTGCTTTAAACATATCAGCATTCTTAGGCATATGACAGCTTTGGCAAAATTTATCTAACTGCATGATTAATTTAATTTACGCGTCCAAGTAGATGATCTCCCAATAAAAGAAAAACCAATATACCCTCTTAAATCAAGTGTATTTGCATCTTTTAGTGTTAGTATTCCACTATATGTTTTTCCTTTTTTAGGATCGTACAATTCCCCATCTTCCCAAATATTATCTTCATCATAAGCAAAACCAGACATCATTACCATCCCTAATCTAGCTCTAATCCTTAATTTTTCATCAGGATTATTAGGGTCAGTTTTGGGAGTTCCATTTGAATCATTAGGATGTAACATCCAAGTAATTTTTCCTGAAACAGTCTCCCCATCTTCAAAAAGGGTAATCACTGCATCCTTTTCAGCATTGTACCATTCTCCTACTACATCAGCATTTGTTTGCGAAAACACAATTAAGCTGACAAAAGAAAATAGTAGTGTTATTGTCATCTTCTTCATATTCATATATTTTTGTTAAAGTTAGTAAAATTTATTTTATCCTGATAAAATTAACATCATCCTCATCTTTTGATAACATTTTATTCAACTGCACAACACTTACATCATCAACAATATACTCTCTTGAGTCTACAGTCCCATAAGTTTTTGATTTTACCTCTACAACATTAAAAATATCTTTGTTATCATCTGATATTTTTGGGTGAAAAATTGCAAAATCCTCATAATCAAGGCATTTTACAACCTTTACAACTGTTAAGGAATATACACTATCTTCTAAGAAATTTAAGTAATAAAAGTTACCCCTTTTCTTTACAACAAGGTTTTCTCCTAATACCTCTCCATTTATTGTATTTGAAGTTACAGTTATAGAGTCAGTATAAGCATAAACTCCTTGTAGATTTTCTGGAATTTCAGTTAATTCACCTATTCCTTCAGGCTGAGGATCTACAAAAAGTACATTAGTACAAGAGGTAAAGCATAATAACATTGCACTCAAAAAAATAAAATTCTTCATTTCAAATTTATGTATTGATTAATCTATGGTAAAACTAAACAATATAAAATAAAGTAATATGATTCGCATATTACTTTGTGAATCACTAGATTAAATCTATTATTTCTGTCTAAAATAAATTTGAATAGGAACTCCTGTAAAATCAAAATGCTCACGCAATTGATTTTCAATATAGCGCTTATACGGGTCCTTAATATATTGCGGAAGATTAGCAAAAAATACAAAAGTTGGTGTTGCAGTCGGTAATTGCATGCAATACTTAATTCTAATGTACTTTCCTTTAGTTGCAGGCGGTGGATGACGCTCAATTACGGGCAACATAACCTCATTCAATACTGAAGTAGCAATTTTTTGAGAACGGTTTTTATTCACCTGAATAGCAGCTTCCAATCCTTTAAGTAATCTTTGTTTTTGCAAAGCAGAAACAAACACAACTGGGACATCAGTAAAAGGAGAGATTTTTTCTTTAATCTGTTCTTCAGCTTTTTTAGCAGTTTCAGTTGATTTATCCTGCAAATCCCACTTATTTACTAAAATAACAATTCCTTTTTTATTTCTATCCGCAATATGAAAAATCCTTTGATCTTGGGCTTCAAATCCTCTAGTAGCATCAATCACATGAATACAAACATCACAGTGTTCAATAGCACGAACAGAACGCATTACAGAATAAAATTCTAAATCCTCATGTACATTTTTCTTCTTTCTTAATCCGGCAGTATCAACCAAAGTAAAATCAAAACCAAACTTATTGAATTGTGTATTCAAAGAATCACGAGTAGTTCCTGCAATATCAGTTACAATATTTTGCTCCTTACCAATAAGTGAATTAATGAAAGATGATTTCCCAACATTTGGCCTACCGATAACTGCAAATTTAGGCGTTTCACTATC
>JBLGCF010000111.1:0-3800 GCA_047617145.1 Thalassomonas sp.
AATAAGCGCTTTAGGCTTTGGTGTATAATCATTATTACAAGATAAAAGTAATACCAATAAAAAAAGTAACAATCTACTTTTCATCAATACTAACTTTTAAGCGTTTTATTCGCCTTACATCAGCCGACTCTACAAGTATAGTATAAGGTGTGATTATGCAAACCTCCCCAATCTTAAGAATTCTTCCTTCCAATTCAAGTACCAATCCTGCCAAAGAATCTGACTCTCCTTTTATCTCATCAAAACAATCAATTTCACCCTTTACTATTTTAAGGAAATCATTCAAAGAAATTTTACCTTCAAAAATAAAATTATGTTCATCTAACTTAGAATAGATATTTTCTTCCTCATCAAACTCATCATTTATTTCTCCAACAATTTCTTCTAACACATCTTCCAGAGTTACAATTCCTGAAGTCCCTCCATATTCATCTACCACAATTGCAATATGATTTTTCTTTACTTGAAATTCTTTCAGCAAGTCATTAATCATTTTTGTTTCAGGAACATAATAAGGGGTTCGGCATAAGTTCAGCCAGTCAAAATCATCACCCTCATCCAAAAACGGAATTAAGTCCTTAATATATAGTATTCCTAAAACAGTATCAAACTGTTGCTTATAAACAGGAATACGAGAAAATCCTGAAGAAATAACAAGCCTAAGTACTTCTTTGAATTTTGTTTTATGTTCAATTGCCAATACATCTACTCGTGACTTCATCACTTCCTTTACATCCGTATTCCCAAACTCAACAATCGACCTTAGTATTTTTCTCTCCTCTTCCTTACTTGCGTGCTCAGTGATATCCAAAGCTTTTGTTATTTCTTCAATAGAAACTTCTGTTTGTTTTTGCGCCAAACGCTTATCAATAAAGTTAGTTGTAGTTACTAGCAAGTAACTTAAAGGATAGAATACTTTCTGCAAAAACAGTAGTGGTTTTGCCATATTAGCCGAAAACTGTTTTGCATTCTGATTGGCATATATTTTTGGAGTAATCTCACCAAAAAGCACTAATAACCCAGTAATAACTACAACTTGGAAGATAAATTCTAATGAGGACCCTTCAGGAAAAGTAATTGCCAATAAAGTAAGGTGGGCCGAAAAAATAACTATCGCTACATTAATAAAATTATTAGCAATTAAAATAGTTGCCAGTAGTTGATTTGGCTTCTTCAGCAGCTTAAGTATAGCACTGCTTTCCTTTTCTTTATCCAAATCATCTAGTTCGCTAGCACTTAATGAAAAATAAGCTACCTCAGCTCCTGAAATAAATGCAGAACAAACAATCAAAACAAAAACAAAAAATAAACTACTGAGTACTTCTACATTAAAAAAATGCAATTCTACTCCACTAAAGATTGATAAAATTATCGGGATGGGATCCTCTTCCAAGTTATAAATTATTTAATTAAAAGGGTAAATCATCTGCTTTATCAGCAGTAGAATCAGGAGTAGGAACTGATGATGGAGCAGAACTTTCTGAAGATGATTTACCGCCAAGCATAGTCATATTGTCTGCTAATATTTCAGTATTATATCTAGTATTCCCTTCTTTATCCTCCCACTTTCTAGTCTTTATCTTTCCTTCAATATAAACACTAGCTCCTTTTTTAAGGTATTTTTCAGCTACTTCAGCCAAACCCCTCCATACCACAATATTGTGCCATTCCGTTTGACTCACACGCTCGCCTGCTTTATTCTTATAATTTTCAGTTGTAGCTAGGGAAAAGTTTGCCACAGCAACACCATTATCCAAATGCCTTACTTCAGGATCCTTTCCTAAATTACCTACTAATATTACCTTATTTACTCCAGCCATAACTACAATTATTTAAATTAGAATTTCAACAAATATATAAAATCTAAACTAATTCTATCGTCTCAAAATACTTTTCTGTTAAGCGAGAAACTGGATAATTCAACAAATCTTTTTCAGCAATAAAGTCAAAATTCTTCAATTGAACATCTTTAGTTTTTAGTTGCCAAAATTGAGCATGTATTTTTTGATGCGAAAGAATATGAATAAATTCACTGGATACTGATTGAACATTTAAAGTAGAAGATGTGAAAAACTGTATCCATTCATCAGACTTAATAACTTGCTTTTCAGTCATTTTTTTTGGAAACTCTAAAAAAGGAAATTCATATAACCCATTCCAAATCCCTTTCTTTCGCTTTCCTAAATAAACCTTACCCTCTTGCTCAATCATTAAAAAATGTAAAAATCTTTTTTTGACTTTAATCTTTTTTGATTTCACAGGCAATTCCGCAATTGTGTTGGTCGCATAAGCAACACAAAAATTTTGCATAGGACAAATACTGCAATCAGGAGATTTTGGCTTACACTGCATGGCCCCAAATTCCATTATAGCCTGATTATAAATAGCAGCCTTATTATTAATAAGCAACCCTTGTGCTAATTTCTGAAACTCCTTTTTACCAGTGCTTGTATCAAAAGGAGTATTCACGCCAAATACCCTACTTAGCACACGAATAACATTTCCGTCAACCACCGCATAGGGCATGTCAAAAGCAAAAGAAGTGATAGCGGCTGCAGTATACACGCCCACTCCTTTTAATTGCAAAACCTTTTTATGGTCATCTGGGAACTCTCCGTCATAATTACTAGCGATATCTTTGGCTGTAAAATGTAAATTTCTAGCTCGAGAATAATAACCCAACCCCTGCCACATTTTTAATACTTTATCCTCAGGCGCATTTGCCAAATCTTCAACCCTTGGAAAAGCCTTTACAAAAGCCAAATAATAAGGTATTCCCTGCGCCACTCTTGTTTGTTGTAAAATAATTTCTGAAAGCCAAATATAATAGGCATTGACAGTGTTACGCCAAGGCAAATCCCTTTTGTTGTCCGGATACCAACTCACTAACTTATTTGAAAAATTCATAACTCTTTGAAAAATAAAACAATAAACTCATAAAAAAAGATAAACTCATAATTGCTAAGCTATTTTTTTTAATATATTTGCACGCTCAAAATTAGTCAAGAATTTAATATAGAATAGAATAAAAGATGACAAAAGCAGAACTTGTTAGTAAAATTTCAGAAAAAACAGGAGTAGAAAAATTAACTACCTTGGCAATTATTGAGTCAATGATGAATGAAATCAAGGATTCAATCTCAGCTAATGAAGCTGTATTCTTAAGAGGTTTCGGAACATTCAAACCTAAGAAAAGAGCTGAAAAAACAGGTAGAAATATCAAAAAGAACACAACTATTATCATCCCAGAACACCACATTCCAGCATTTAAGCCTGCAAAAGTGTTTGTTGAGGAAGTAAAGAATAACTTAAAATAAGCTTATTAAATAGCTAACAAAATAAATTATGTCAGGAGCAAAGAAAAAGAAAAGATTAAAAATCGCTACTCACAAACGTAAGAAGCGTTCAAGAAAAAATAGACATAAGACTAAATAGATTTTAGTTTTACGCTAGTTTCTTAAACGATACGCCATGAAATACGATCTTATTATCGACTCAAGGCCTTCTGAAGTGGTGATTGCGCTTTTGCGTGATGGACTTCTAATAGAACTTCACAAAGAAAAGCACGACAACAATTTTTCAGTAGGTGATATTTACCTGGGAAAAGTCCGAAAGACAGTTCCTGGGTTAAATGCGTCATTCGTAAATGTAGGGTACGAGAAAGACGGATTTTTACATTACCTTGATTTAGGTCCTCAATTCAATTTTTTCAAAAGCTTTACCAGAAAGGCTATTGATAAAAAACTAAACACGGCATCCTTAAAAAACTTTAAGAAAGAGAAAACTCTTGAAAAAGATGG
>JBLGCF010000112.1:0-3755 GCA_047617145.1 Thalassomonas sp.
TAATTATGACTTAAGAAGAACAAATAACATACAACTTACAGCTAATTATACTTTGCAGTTTGCTGATGGTACTGGTTCTTCAGCTACTTCAGGTGCTAGTTTAGTTAGTACAGGCCAACCAAACTTACGTACTACTATTCCTTTATCTTACGACCAAAGACATGCTATTTCAGCGTCAGTTGATTATCATTATGGTGATGGTAAAGATTATGACGGACCAGTTTGGTTTGGTGCAAATGTTTT
Source organism: Thalassomonas sp. (assembly GCA_047617145.1). Taxonomy (GTDB): domain Bacteria; phylum Bacteroidota; class Bacteroidia; order Flavobacteriales; family BACL11; genus UWMA-0277. The sequence goes on from JBLGCF010000112.1 coordinate 244, forward strand.
TCAAAATGCAGGAGCAAATCTTATGTTATCTGCAGGATCTGGAACACCTTATTCTCGTCAATCTAATATTACTCAGGAAGCGGCTGATGGAATTAATGATCGGTCTACTTTAGCAGGTAATCTTAACGGTTCTCGTTTGCCCTGGCAATTCAGAATGAATCTTAAAGTGAATAAATCATTTGAAATTAAATGGAATGATAAAAAGAGTTCTAATTTTAACGTATACGTCCAGGTACAAAACTTATTGGATGCTAAAAATATTATTAGTGTTTATCGTGCAACTGGTAATGCTAATGATGATGGCTATTTAACTTCATCGGCGGCACAAAACGCAATTGATGCAAAAAATGATGCAGAAGCATTTAGATATTTATATTCTATAGCCGTTAACAATCCTTCTAACTACAGTCTCCCAAGAATGTGGAGGGCAGGTATTAGTTTACAACTTTAATTAGATAATAAAATGAGACTGAAAAACAGAGTATTTATGAATAATTCAATAAAAAAAATAGCAACTCTTTACTTAGCCCTATACACAATGTCAGTAGTGGCAAAAGAAAATGTTAATCATTATGGCGCAAAATCTGCTGTTGTAAATTATAAGGTTGCAGCTGGTTGTGACCCATCTAATTCTAAAACAGACTTAGATGTGAATAATGTGAGAGCAACTATTATGGGTGGTGGAGATATGTGGTGGGATTTATCTGATGCGCAGTATGAAATACCTAAAGGTGGAAATAAGAATTCTTTATTTGCAGGAGCATTGTGGATTGGAGGTGTAGATGCAGGTGGACAATTAAAGGTAGCTGCTATGACTTATCGTCAGTCTGGTAGCGATTTTTGGCCAGGACCTTTGAATGTAGATAATGCAACTATTTCAGCTGATGAATGTGATAAATGGGATGACCATTTCAAAATTGACAGATCAGTAGTTGAGGAATATCATACCCGTTTCGGTACAGACCCTACTTATGTTATCCCTGAAATAATATTAGATTGGCCTGCTCATGGAGATCAAAGCTTAGGGCAAGATGAATTTTTAGCTCCTTTTTATGATGTCAATGGTAATGGTGTCTATGAACCATATGCCGGTGACTATCCTGACTATAATGTAACTGGTAATAATGATGCTGCAGCTTTATATGGCGATCAAACCTTATGGTGGATTTTTAATGATAAAGGAAATATTCACTCTGAAACTTCAGCTGATGCATTAGGATTAGAAATTCATGCACAAGCCTTTGGTTTTACTTCTGATAATGAAGTGAATGATATGACCTTTTATAACTATAAAATTATTAATCGCTCTACACTTCCGCTAAATGACACTTATTTCGGACAATGGGTAGATGCTGATTTAGGATATTACTTGGATGATTATGTAGGTTGTGATGTTAATTTAGGATTAGGTTTCTGTTATAATGGGGATGCTGAGGATGAAGGTGCTCAAGGTTATGGTTTTAATCCTCCTGCTATTGGGGTAGATTTTTTTCAAGGCCCTTTGGCTGATCCTTTAGATGGTATTGATAATGATAGAGACGGAGCTATTGATGAGGTTGGAGAGCAAATTATAATGTCTAAATTTGTATATTATAATAATGATGATACTGATGAAGGGAACCCTAATGGAGGTACAGATTTTTATGATTATTTAAGAGGTAGAAATCGAGTTGGAATACCTATGACTTTTGGAGGTAATGGATTTGGTGCAGGTATTGGATCAACAACTGATGAATGTAATTTCATGTTTCCGGGAACTTCAGATGATCAATTTCAGTCCCAGGAATGGACAGAACAAACGGCGGGCAATGAACCAGCTGATAGAAGATTCTTACAATCAGCAGGTCCTTTTACTTTACAACCAGGAGCTGTAAATAATATTACAACTGGTGTAGTGTGGGCAAGAGCAAAATCTGGGGGGCAAACGGCATCTATTCAGTTACTTAAAATTTACGATAGAGAGGCACAAGCTTTATTTGATAATAACTTTAATATCCTTAACGGACCTGATGCTCCTGATTTAACAGTTAGAGAGCTTGATAAAGAATTAATTTTCACTATTTCGAATGGAGAAAATTCAAATAATCAAAATGAATCCTACTCTGAAAAAGATCCTTATATCACAAAAATATTTAATCTTGATCCTGACACATCAACTTATTCACCAAATTATGAATTCCAAGGATATTTAGTGTATCAATTAAAAAGTGCCACAGTATCAGTTACTGATTTGGATGATTTGGACAAGGCAAGATTAGTTTTCAGAAGTGATATTAATGATAAAATTACAGGAATTATCAATCAATATCTTGATCCAATTTTAGGAGTGTATACTCCGATTGAGGAAGTTTCTTCAATATTAAGTGAGGGTGTTGTTGGTTCTGTTGATCAAGGTGTTGAGTACTCATTCCAAATAAAAGACGATAAGTTTGCCTTAGGTAATACTCGCTTAGTAAATCATAAGACATATTACTTTATGTCATTGTCATATGGCTACAATAGGGCAGAAGAAAACTCAAGCCCTTATGATGTGAATGCTGCTGATTATGATGGTAGAAACCAGCCCTATATTTCGGGAAGAAGAAATATTCAGCTTTATTCAGCAATCCCTCACTTTACCGCACCTGACGCAGGTGGGACAACTTTAGAAGCTTCTTATGGTGATGGGGTTGAAATTACCCGTCTAGAAGGAACAGGGAATGGTGGAAACGCTTTAGAACTTACTGAGACAACAATTAATTCTATTCTTGAAAGCCCTGATCATAGAGCTATGAATTTAACTTATGAACCTGGGCAAGGTCCAATTAACATTTCAGTTGTTGATCCTGTTAAAATTCCTAAAGGAAATTTCATATTAAAATTGATGGATCCAATTTTAGAAGATGATTTGATTACCTCTTACACTAAATGGTCTTTAATTGATGAAGAAACAGGTTCTGTTAGAGCTTCAGCTAATGAGGATATGCTAGTTGGAACTGAAGTTTATGTTAGTAGTTTAGGATTAAATATTAAGGTTAAACAAGCTCTTAATTCAGGTAGCGACCCTGCTATAATAGATAATAACGGTTTAATTTCTAGTTCTATTGAGTTTGAGAATTCAAATGATAGATGGTTGACAGGCTTAGCTGATGTTGATAGCGATGATGGTTTCTTTTGGGGGTTAAATTGGATAAGAGCAGGATCCTATGTTAATGAAGATGTGAGTGTGTTAGTTGATAATGACATTTTAGGTCCAGGAGAGGGTTCTCCTGTTTTAGATGATTATAGTCAGAATGATGATATTAATGGTATTTTTGAAGGAGCAGTAATACAAACAAATTTAATACCCATTTTTGGTGGTTTTGAGGTGACTGGAGGTACTTGGTCTCCTTATCGTTTTGCCTCTAATTTTAATGATGGGCCAGGATATCATAGAGCTATAACGCCTCTTGCTAAACTAGTTAATTTGAATTCTATTGATGTAGTATTTACTAACAACACTTCAAAATGGACTAGAGCATGCGTAGTGGAAG
>JBLGCF010000113.1:0-3663 GCA_047617145.1 Thalassomonas sp.
TCCAAAATCATCAAATCGAATATTCTCATCTGGCATCCCAAAATCTTCACCCATTTTTTGCACAGCTTGGTTCATTAAAGGTGGACCACAGAAATACAATTCTATGTCTTCTGGATTTTCATGATGACCCAAGTAGTTGTCAATCACACAATTGTGAATAAATCCTACAAAACCGTCTCCTTCGATATCATTAATATCTTTTTTTACCTTCCAGTTATCTATATCTAACGGTTCAGATAATGCTAAGTAAAATTTAAAATTTGGAAAATCTCTTTCTAAAGCTTTAAAATGTTCTAAATAAAATAATTCTGCTTTAGAACGTCCTCCGTACCAATACGTAACCTTTCTATTGGTCTTTAATGTTCTAAATAAATGATATAAATGCGATCTCATTGGAGCCATTCCAGCTCCACCACCAACATACAACATCTCTGAATCGGATTCGTTGATAAAAAACTCCCCATAAGGTCCTGAAATAATTACTTTATCCCCTTTTTTCTGATTAAAAATATACGAAGATGCAATACCAGGATTTACATCCATCCATCCGCCTTTGACACGATCAAATGGTGGACTTGCAATACGAACATTTAACATTATTTCTCGTCCTTCAGCAGGGAAAGAAGCCATAGAATAAGCCCTTTCTACAGTCTCCTTGTTTTTCATTACTAAAGGCCATAATTTAAACTTTTCCCATTCAGCTTTAAATTTATCTGGAGTATCATGTTCTTCTGGATGAGCGGTAATGTCCATATCAGAAAACTTCACCTCACAGGCTGGAATTTCAATTTGAATATACCCACCTGCTTTATATCCCATATCTTCAGGGATTTCAACTACAAATTCTTTAATAAAAGAAGCTACATTATAATTTCTAACTACTGTTGCTTCCCATTTTTTAATCCCAAAAACTTCTTCAGGAATCGTAATATTCATGTTTTGCTTTACTTTTACCTGACAAGCTAAACGAATTCCATCTTTTAATTCTTTTCTTGTAAAATGAGGTGTTTCAGTTGGTAGTGCTTCGCCTCCTCCTTCTATTACGTGACATTCACATTGAATACAAGTTCCTCCACCCCCACATGCAGATGGTAAAAATATTTTTTGATTCCCTAAAGTGGTCAATAAACTATCTCCAGAAGAAACTTCAATTTCTTTTTCTCCATTAATTGTTATTGAAACTGGTCCAGAAGGTGCCAATTTTTCTTTAGTAAACAATAATAATGATACCAATAATAATATCAAAATCAAAAAGGCAACGACTGTTGCTATGACTACCCCTATTGTACTTGCTGCTAAAATCATATTATTTCTACTTTATAGTTGAAACTTCAACAATGTGAGTTGATTCAATTTTTTCTTTCTTAATACCTTCAGCTTTTGAAACAGTAGTTTCAGAAGTTGCTTCTTCATTTTCACCACTCGTTGTCAACATACCCCCAAAACTCATAAATCCTATTGCCATTAATCCAGTTATAATAAATGTGATTCCTAAACCTCTTAATGGGCCAGGAACGTTAGAATATCTAATTTTTTCACGAATAGCTGCAATAGCAAGTATTGCTAGAAACCAGCCAATTCCTGAACTAATTCCATAATTTAATGCCAAACCTAATGTTTCAATTTCGCGAGATTGCATAAATAAAGATCCTCCTAAAATCGCGCAGTTTACTGCAATAAGTGGTAAAAATATACCAAGTGAATTGTATAAAGATGGTGAAAATTTCTCTACTACAATTTCAACTAATTGTACCATTGTTGCTATGGTTGCAATAAATAATATAAACGAAAGAAAACCTAAATCGTATTGTGCATATTCAGGTCCTAACCAAACTAGGGCTCCATCTCTTAATATGTACTGATCTAATAACCAGTTTAATGGAACGGTGACAGCTAATACAAAAATTACTGCTGCACCTAAACCCACTGCGGTTTTCACTTTTTTAGAAACAGCAAGGTATGAACACATTCCAAGGAACGTGGCAAATACCATGTTGTCAATAAAAATTGATTTAAAAAATAATTCTAATTGTTCCATTCTTTTTAATATTCTAAATTCAATATTTAATTGCTATCGAAAAATAATCTATTCGTCTTCTATTAAAGACGGATTTCTTGAACGTTGCACCCAAATAATTAACCCAACAATAATTAAAGCCATTGGCGATAATAACATAAAACCGTTATTTTCATAACCAAATGCATAAAGACCAGTTAATTCAATTGGATCGCCTAATACTTTATAGCCTAGTAAGGTTCCTGAACCTAATAATTCTCTAAAAAATCCTACTAGAATAAGGATTAAACCATAACCAAAAGAGTTTCCAATTCCATCAAGGAACGACCGCCAAGGTCCATTTGCTAATGCAAAAGCTTCAAAACGTCCCATTATAATACAGTTGGTGATAATTAAGCCAACAAATACTGAAAGTGTTTTACTCAATTCATAAGCAAAGGCTTTAAGTACTAAATCTACTATAATAACTAACGTTGCAACTACTATTAATTGGACGATAATTCTAATTTTAGAAGGGATTATATTTCTCATTAAAGAGATCACTACGTTACCTATTCCTAAAACAAACATTACAGAAACTGCCATTACAATAGAAGCTTCAAGTTCAGCTGTAATTGCTAACGCTGAACAAATGCCCAATACTTGAATCGTAATTGGATTATCATCCGATAAAGGATCCATTATTAATTTCGCGTCTTTTTTTGATAAAAGCCCCATAAATTAACTATTTTTTAAAGTTTTGAAATAAGGAATGTAAAGCTTCAATTCATCTTTAATCATAGAAGTTACACCATTCCCTGTTATTGTAGATCCAGCAATTGCATCTACTTTATTATCTATTTTATTAATGTTTTTTGGATCTCCATTTCCCTTTGTAACAACTACTCCTGTAAAACTTCCGGACGAATTATTTAAGTGTTCACCAGTAAAGTCATCCATAAAAAAACGCTTATTGATATTAGCTCCCAAGCCAGGAGTTTCTCCTTTATGATCAAAGAATACGCCTTTTATAACCATATCTTTATCTACAGCTACATAGCCCCATATTGCATCCCATAAACCTTTCCCTAGAATTGGTACTACATAATAAGTTCCAGATTTAGATTCACTTATAAACAAAGGCAACTCTCTAGTATAGGAAGGATCTTTAGCTAAAGCCTTTTGCTTTTTTACATCAATTAAATAAGCTTCATTATCTTCAGTTACTTTAGTTCCTTGTATAACAAGTTGTTCAGTAATGTTTTTTGAAAACAATTCAGCAACTTTGCTTTTTGAAACAAATGTGACACTTGATTCATCATTTTCATTGATTCCCAATGCATATAAAATATTTTGTTGTTTCTCAACACGCTTATTCTCATCAATATTACCTTTTAAACCTTGAGAAGCAAAAGCTAATATTGATCCCACAACAACTACCATTATTATAGCAAAAATTATTGTGTAACTATTTTTATCAGTATTAATTGCCATAATTAATTAATTTTAACTTTTAAACGATTCATCCTTCTTTTTACATTTCCTTGAACAACATAATGATCAATGGTTGGTGCAAATACATTCATAAGTAATATTGCCAAGAATACACCTTCTGGATATGCTGGATTAAATACTCTAATCATAATAGAAATAAGCCCTATTAAAAA
>JBLGCF010000114.1:0-3587 GCA_047617145.1 Thalassomonas sp.
TTTCTTGCAAAAAAGATTTAGCTCCTGCAAGTGGATGTACAGACTCTATGGCTTTTAATTACAATTCTTTAGCAATTACTGATGATGGAAGTTGCAGTTATGAAATAACTAATACAATGGAAGGATGTATGGACTCACTTGCAATAAACTACAATTCTGAGGCAACTATAGAGAATGAAAGCTGCATATACTTTAGCAATACACCTTATGTAATCGAGACTCCATATGGCTTCCCAAATATGAATATTCCATCTGATAATCCCATGACAGTAGAAGGTGTAGCTTTAGGAGAAAAACTATTTAAGGACCCAATACTAAGTGCCAATAACACTCAAGCATGCATAAATTGTCATCAACAAAATTTTGCGTTCTCAGACCCTAAACAATTTAGCACAGGAATTGATAATATCCAAGGAGTGAGAAACGCATCTGCATTAATAAATATTGGATGGAATACAAGTTTTAATTGGGATGGTAGCTCGTTAACTTTAGAAGAACAAGCATTTGAACCAGTTACAAATGAAATCGAGATGCATAATGACTGGAATAACGTAGAAACAACGCTTAACTTACATGCCGATTACCCTACCCTTTTTAAGGAAGCATTTAACATTGATTATATAGATTCAAATCATGTAGTCATGGCTATTGCTCAATTTGAAAGAACATTAATATCTGCAAATAGTAAATTTGACAAATATTTAAAGGGAGAAACACAACTTACTGCCTCTGAACTTGGTGGCTATGCAATTTTTAATTCCGAAAAAGGAGATTGCTTTCATTGCCATGGCACACAGATGTTTATGGATAATTTATTTCATAATAATGGATTAGATCCTGAACCATTTACTGATTTAGGTTTCGGCAAAATCACAAATAATGCGTCTGATAATGCAAAATTTAAAACCCCAACATTACGTAATATTGAGTTCTCTGCTCCATATATGCATGATGGAAGATTTTCAACACTAGAAGAAGTAGTTGAACATTACAACTCTGGAGGAGAATACTCATCAACTGTTGATCCTTTAATGAAAAAATTAGGAGTTGGTTTACAATTGACAAATCAAGAAAAGCAAGATTTAGTTGCTTTTTTAAAAACACTTACTGACACTGATTTTATTACCCAATAAATCAATCAAAATTAACGTAAAAAATTATATTTGCAGCACTTTATAAATACGAAAAAGAAATGAAAAAAATATCAATATTATCCTTACTAGTACTTACTTCATTTGTAATGAGTGCTCAAGAAAATTTTAAAAAATGTATGACCACTCCACTTATGGAGCATGAACTATTAACAAATCCTGACTATGCTAAAGGAAGAGTAAATTCAATTGCAGAAAATGTTGCATGGATAAAAGCAAATAATACTGAAAAAACAACTCTTAATATTCCAATTGTAATTCATATTATTCATAAAAACACGCATAGTAATATTGGTATAGGAACTAATATTTCAGATCTTCAGATTGAAGATGCTATTAGAGTATTAAATGAAGATTATAGCAAAACAAATCCTGAATTCCCGAATCCGCCAAGAAACACTTTCTTAAATTATTGGGGAAATCCTAACATGAAGTTTTGCCTAGCAACTACTGACCCTACCGGAAACGCTACAAGTGGAATAACCAGAACTTCAACTACTCAAGCATATTGGGATGCTGATGACAGCTTTGAGTCCAATGCTATGAAAAAAACAGTTAACGGAGGAATGGATGCATGGGATCCATCCAAATATTTAAACATTTGGGTATGTAATTTAACAAATTCAAGTGGTGGTGGGATGACGCTTGGCTATGCTTATTTGCCAGGACTACAATCATGGAATGCATGGAAAGATGGATTGGTTGTGGACTTTCAACATTTTGGTACAATTTTATCAGCAGCAACATCTGACGGTAAAACAGCAACTCATGAAATTGGACATTATTTAGGATTAATGCATACTTTCTGTGAGGATGCTGACGCTCAAGGAAACCCTATTTGTTGCGATAATGACAATAATAATTGGGGAGGATATGTTGATGACACTCCAGCCACTAAAGATATTTACTGGGGTAATGTCAATTCTAGCACCAACAACAATACTTGCAATGATCTTCAATATACCAATACCTTTAATACTGATGTATTAGACATGGACGAAAACTTCATGTCGTACGCATCAAATACTTGGATGTTTTCAACTGACCAAGTAAATGTTATGAATGCAACTTTGAATGGTTACCGTTCAGCTTTAAAAAACTCAACAGTTAGCATGAATTGTACAGGTAACATTGGAACAGGAATAAATAACTACCAATTAGAAAACTTACACATTTACCCAAACCCAACACTAGGAAAAATAAACATCACTTCAGCTGATAAAATTAACAGCTTAAGCATCACTAATATTATTGGAAAACAAATATTCTTTACTGAAAACTTTACAACAAACACCATTGACTTATCATCATTTGAAAATGGAGTGTATTTCATCAATATCAGTACTGATAAAGGAACGCATATTGAAAAAATTATTCTTACTAAATAATGCTAAAAACAAATCTAGTTGCTGCACAGTTGGATGATGGATTACAATCCATAGTTCAAAAAGTAATTCAGCAAGAGAGGATAACAGAAAAAGAAGGAATTAAACTTTACACTGAAGCTCCTCTTTCCCTATTAGGGACACTAGCAAATGCTATTCGTGAAGATAAGAATGGAAACAAAACATTCTTCAATAAAAACATACATATTGAACCTACTAATATTTGTGTTTTTGACTGCAAATTCTGTGCTTATTCCATAAAGATAAGTAAAAAAGAAGATGCTTGGGAATCCACAATTGACGAGATGATAGATAAGCTAAAAGCTTATGAAGGAAAAGAAATTACTGAAGTTCATTTAGTTGGTGGAGTGCATCCAAAAATGGGATTGCATTACTTTATTGAACTTATAGAAAAGATAAAAGCAATTCGCCCTGAAATACATATAAAAGCATTTACAGCTGTGGAGTTAGAATATATGTGTCGAAAAGCAAAAGTAAGCTACAAAGAGGGCTTACAAATGCTAAAAGATGCTGGACAAGATTCTCTACCAGGAGGTGGAGCAGAAATATTTGACAAAGAAGTAAGAGATGAAATCTGTAAGGACAAATGTAGTTCAGAACAATGGCTTGAAATACACGAAACTGCTCATGGCTTAGGAATGCCATCTAATGCGACTATTCTTTACGGACATATTGAGAAACCTAAACATATAATTGACCATATGAGTAGACTAAGAAATCTACAAGATAAAACAGGAGGATTCAATACTTTCATTCCTTTAAAATACCGTAACGGGAACAACCAGATGTCACACATTAATGAAGTAAGTGTTGTTGACGACATGAGACTATATGCCTTTGCAAGAATTTTTATGGATAATTTCAATCACTTAAAAGCCTACTGGCCAATGATTGGGAAAAAGACAACACAAAACTTATTAGCTTTTGGAGTAGATGATATTGACGGAACAATTGACGATACCACAAAAATATATTCCATGGCAGGTGTTGAGGATCAAAAACCCACAATGAGTATTGAAGAAATTGTAGG
>JBLGCF010000115.1:0-3572 GCA_047617145.1 Thalassomonas sp.
GAGTGATTAATAAGAAGTTGATATTGCAATAAGTTGTACTATTGTTGTACTATGAGTGTTTGATAAAGAAAAAAGAGAGCTATTAAGCTCTCTTTTTATCTAGTAGCGGGGACAGGACTCGAACCTGCGACCTTTGGGTTATGAGCCCAACGAGCTACCAACTGCTCCACCCCGCGATTTAGGTTTGCAAATATACACCCATAAATTAATTTAGCAATCATTATTGTAAAATTATTTTTAGTAGCTAAAAAGAGTACTTTTGCCGCCATGGTATCAGTAAATAATTTATCCTTATATTTTGGGGGGCAGGACATTTTTAAAGACATCTCTTTTATGGTAAATAAAGGAGATAAAATTGGACTAACAGGTAAGAATGGGGCGGGAAAATCAACTCTCTTAAAAGTTTTAGCAAAGGATTTAACACCTAATAATGGTAATATTTCTGTGCCAAATGGGATCATTGTTGGGTTTTTAAGGCAAGATTTGGAGTTTGAAGATGGGCGAACTGTACTAGAAGAGGCTCAAACTGCTTTTGAATTTTTGAATGATGTTGAAACAAGAATGAATGAGGCAAATAAACAATTGACTGAGCGTACAGATTATGAAAGTGATGTGTATTTAGATATTATCAATGAATTTAATGAGTTGGAAGAAAGATTCAGAATGGCCGGAGGAAATGATACGGCTGCAGAAATCAACTTGGTTTTATCAGGATTAGGTTTTACTCAGTATGATTTTGAACGCCAAACTACTGAATTTAGTGGTGGGTGGCGTATGCGAATTGAATTGGCTAAAATTCTTTTAATGAAACCTGAATTATTGCTCTTGGATGAACCAACCAATCATTTGGATATAGAATCTATTATGTGGCTGGAAAGATGGCTGAAGAATTATAGTGGAGCAGTTGTATTGGTTTCACATGATAGACTTTTTTTGGACGCTTCAACAAATAGGACTATTGAAGTTGCTTTCTCTAGAATTAATGATTATAAAGCATCCTATACCAAGTATTTAACTTTGCGTATGGATAGGATTGAAAAACAGATTCAGGCAAAGAAAAATCAGGACAAATATATTGAAGAAACAAAAATCTTGATTAATAAATTTAGGGCAAAAAAGAACAAAGCTTCTTTTGCTCAGTCTTTAATTAAGAAGCTGGATAAGCTTGAAATTATTCAAATAGAACAGGAGGATGTTGCACGTATGCAATTTCGTTTTCCGCCAGCACCACATTCAGGGAAAATGAGTTTGACTATTGAAGATGCATCCAAAAGCTATGGGGATTTAAATGTGTTGGATAAAATAAGCCTTGAGATTGTAAGGGGAGATAAAATTGCATTTGTTGGAAAGAATGGTGAAGGGAAATCTACTTTGGCAAAAATGATTGTTAAGGACTTAAGCTTTGAGGGTAAAATTGAATTAGGTCATCAAGTGAAAATGGGGTATTATGCTCAGAATCAAGCAGAATTTTTGGATGAAAATTTAACTGTATTAGAAACTATTGAGCAGGCAGCTACTGAAGATACAGCAGGTAGAGTGCGTTCAATTTTAGGTTCTTTCTTATTTAGTAATGATGAAGTAAAAAAGAAAGTAAAAGTTCTTTCAGGAGGGGAGCGTGCTAGGGTTGCTCTTTGTAAATTATTGTTGGATCCGTATAATTTATTAATTATGGATGAACCTACCAATCACTTGGATATTACCTCAAAGGAATTATTGAAAAAAGCATTAAGTAATTATGATGGGAGTTTAATTGTTGTTTCTCACGATAGAGAGTTTTTACAAGGACTTACTGATAAAGTATATGAGTTTAAAGATCAAAATATAAAAGAATATATTGGTGATATTGATACTTTCTTAGAAGAAAAGGATTTGGAGAACTTTAAAGAATTAGAAAGTTCACAAAAAGAACAAAAGAATACAAAGCAAGATAAATCAGATGTTCAATTGTCTTATGCTGAGCAGAAAGCTCATCAGAAAAAAATAAAGAAATTGCAAAATAGGGTTAGTAAGTTGGAAAAGGAAATTGAAACTTTAGATAAATCACAAAAGCAAATAGATGCTGACTTGGCTATTCCTGAAAAATTTACTGAATTATCACAAAAAGAAGGCTTTTTTGTAGAATACGAGAAAAATCAGCAAAAACTACAAGAATTGGAGGCAGAGTGGGAATTGGCTGCCGTGCAATTAGAGGCTGTTAAGTAGGTATATATATGTAATAAGTAGCGAAATACTATGCTAAGCATAGTATTTAATTTTTCATACTTTAATTTTGCCCCAGAATTAATTATTAAAATAAAAAATTATGAAAAAAGTATTATTAACATTAGTATTAGGGTTAGGATTACTAACAGCTAGTGCACAAATTCAACAATTAGCAGGTCCAAGAATTGGAATGACACTCATTACAGCAGGATCTACTGCGGATTTCTTTCATAAAGGCTTTGATTACGTTCAATATGAGAATGAGTATGAAGGTGCTGAACATAAATTAGGAGAAACTGGTTCTGCTTTTACAACTCAATACGGTTGGCAGTGGGAAAGTAGGTTTGCTGATGGTGGTGGTGAGGTAGTTGGAATAGTAGAGTGGATTGCCTTAGTAGCTGGTATGGAGCAAGGCAAGTTCTTGCCTTCATTAACATCAGTAATTGGAGCAAGAACTGCAAATGGTATTGAGGTTGGAGTTGGACCAAGTCTTTCTTTGACAGGTGTTGGAATGGTTTTTGCAATAGGTAAAAACTTCCGATCTGGCAGTTTAAATATGCCTGTTAACTTAGTATTTATGCCAGGTAAGAATATTGATAGTAACATTAATGGTGAAGATTACACTTATAGTTCAGGTGCAAGAATTTCATTAATGGTAGGTTTTAATTTAGCTAAATAAACTATTTTAGCATTATGAAAAAAATAGGATTATTATCTTTATTAAGCTTTATAGGTTTAGCTGCTTTTGCAGCTTTTCCTGTTGAATCACAAATGCTAATAGCGGAAGCAGATCCAGAGAGATTTAAACTCGATCCAGTTGCTTTTATAATAGGGATTCTTACTTTTTGGATGATGTTTCTTTTTGGGTTACCATTATTGCTGTTATTTATAAATAAGAAGAATTTTAGAGGCTCACTTGCATGGGGCTGGCTTGCAGGCTTGCTTTTACCATTTTTAATTGCGATTATTATATTTGCAGCTGAAGATTTTAGTTTTGCATATTAGAAAATAAAAAATTATGAAAAAAATTATTACAACAGTTTTATTAAGTGTTTCTATTTTATCAGTAGATGCTCAAGTAGATAAATTAGCGGGACCAAGAGTTGGTATTACTATGGTTTCTGCAGGTTCATTAGCTAGTATTTTAAGAAAAGATGTTCCATTCTTTCCACAGGATGGTGAACCTTCTATTAGAGATGAATGGACTGGGTCAATAGGGAAATATGGAGCGGTAATGTCACAGTATGGATGGCAATGGGAAAGTAGGTTTGCGGATGGTGGTGATATTACTGGTATCGTAGAATGGATTGCCTTAGTTGGAGGAATGGAAAAAGGCATGTTTTTGCCTTCTGCATCTTCAATGGTAGGTT
>JBLGCF010000116.1:0-3485 GCA_047617145.1 Thalassomonas sp.
CAAAATTCCTTGAAAAATTTATCTTTTTTTTCTTGTAATTTATTTATCAGTTACACATCCTGTAGAAGCGCTTGAGACTGATCTGATATATTTCAGTAGAACTCCTTTTTTGATATTTGACTCAGGTTGAACCCATTTTGCTTTTCTAGCTGCGAACTCTTCATCAGAAATTTTCAGGTTGATTGTATTTTTGACCGCATCAATAGTTATAGTATCTCCATTTTTTACAAGAGCAATTCCGCCACCGTCAAAAGCTTCCGGTGTAACATGTCCTACAACAAAACCATGCGAACCACCAGAAAATCTACCGTCAGTAATTAAAGCTACGCTCTTCCCTAATCCTGCACCCATAATGGCTGAAGTTGGTTTAAGCATTTCAGGCATTCCCGGTCCACCTTTGGGTCCACAATATCTTATTACAACTACATTACCTGGTTTTACTTCTCCGTTACGAACTCCAGTTATAACATCATATTCATTTTCAAAAACAATAGCATCTCCTTCAAAATACTCCCCTTCATTACCACTAATTTTGGCAACACAGCCTTCTTCTGCAAGATTGCCGTATAAAATCTGAATGTTTCCACTTGCTTTCAGAGCTTTTTGAATCTCGTGTATCACTTGTTGACCATCATTCAAGTGCGGAACAGCAGCTAAATTTTCAGCCAATGTTTTTCCAGTTACCGTTAAACAGTCTCCATGCAACAATCCTTCGTTCAATAAATATTTCATAACCGCAGGAACTCCGCCAGCTTCGTGCAGGTCTTCCATCAAGTATTTACCACTTGGTTTCAAATCAGCAAGTAATGGTGTTTTATCACTAATGTCTTGAAAATCTTTAAGCGTAATTACAATATCTACAGAATGAGCCATGGCTATTAGGTGCATTACTGCATTGGTAGAACCACCTAAAACAGCTACCATTGTAATCGCATTTTCAAATGCTTTACGTGTCATGATATCTCTAGGTTTTATATCTTTTTCTAACAAGATTCTGATTGCTTTCCCAGCATCAATACATTCTTGTTGCTTTTCTTCACTTAATGCCGGATTAGAGGAACTGTAAGGCAAGCTCATCCCTAAGGCTTCAATAGAGGAAGACATCGTATTTGCAGTATACATTCCGCCGCAAGCTCCTGCCCCAGGGCAAGCATTTTGAATCACTCCTTTGAAATCTTCAGGAGCTATCGTATTATTGAATTTTTTTCCTAATGCCTCAAATGCAGACACGATATTTAATGATTCTCCTTTCCATTTTCCTGAATGTATTGATCCTCCATAAACCATAATGGCAGGTCGATTAACTCTACCCATAGCCATTACTGAACCTGGCATGTTTTTATCACAACCTGGAATGGCAATAAGTGCATCATACCATTGTGCCCCCATAACCGTTTCTATGGAATCGGCAATTACATCTCTAGAAACTAAAGAAAAACGCATTCCTTCGGTACCGTTAGAAATCCCATCACTTACACCAATAGTATTAAAAATCAAACCTACTAAGTCCTCTTTCCATACTCCTGTTTTAATCTTAGTAGCCAAACCATTCAAGTGCATATTACAGGGATTACCTTCATAACCCATAGAGACAATACCTACTTGCGCTTTCTTTAAATCTTCTTCTGTTAAACCTATCCCGTACAACATCGCTTGAGCAGCAGGTTGCGTTTCATCTTGCGTTATTGTCTTACTGTATTTATTTAATTCCATCTAATAATTTGTGGTTTATAGTTTGTGAAAGCTTAATATCGTGAATTGTAATTTTAGAAAATGGTGGATTGACCAATATGAACATTTACATCATTAAAATATAGTAAATCATCTTTATTTAATATATAATTCGAAACAAAATCACCTACTTCATTAGTTCCGAAGCTAGTTCCTGGATTCAAATCCATTGTCACCACATTATATTCAATTGATTTTTCAACCGCTTCATGTACTTTTTTTGATTCTTCCTTAAGACCAAAATGTTCTAGTAACATCGCAGCCGATAATATGGAAGCGATAGGATTTGCAATGTTTTTGCCTTTAGCTTTGGGATAAGATCCATGTATAGGTTCAAAAAGTGCATTTGATTTCCCAAAAGAGGCTGATGCTGATAATCCGATGGAACCCGAAATTACACTAGCTTCATCAGATAAAATATCTCCGAATAGATTATCAGTTAAAATAACGTCAAATTGTCTTGGGTTTAGTATGATTTGCATTGCGGCAGTGTCTGCAAATAAAAAATTTAAAGCAACATCAGGATAGTTTAAACTAATTTTTGTCACCACTTTTCTCCATAAACGTGATGTTTCAAGAACATTAGCCTTATCAACCATTGTTACTTTATTTTTTCTGTTTTGTGCGGCTTTAAAAGCCAAATGACTAATTCTTGTTATTTCTTCCTCTGAATACTCACATAAATCAGAAGCTACCGTTCCATCCTCATTCAATTTTTTTTCACCAAAATAGGCACCACCGGTAAGTTCCCTAAAAATTATAAAATCGGCCCCATCTATGATTTCTCTCTTCAAAGGAGAAGAATCTAAAAGTGTTTTATAAGGTTTTATAGGTCTAATATTCGCAAACAAACCCAACTCTTTCCTTAGTTTTAGCAGTCCTTGCTCTGGCCTTATTTTCGCTTCTGGATTACTATCGTATTTGGGATCACCAATAGCTCCAAACAAAACCGCATCCGTGTTAAGGCAAAGGTTAAGTGTCTGCTCTGGGAGTGTCGCACCCGTTTTATCAAAGGCTACAGCGCCCACTAGTGCATCCTCAAAAATAAATTCGTGGTCATAAACAGTCCCTATGGCATATAATGCTTTTTTTGCCTGTAATATTACCTCTGGGCCTATTCCGTCCCCTGATAGTACTGCTATTTTTAAATTCATGGCTTATTTTGTATTTGGGGTACTAATTTCTTACTAAATCACTTTCTATTTTACAAACTTCAATTATTTGATGAATATCATCATCGACAACTTCTTTCTTGATGTCAGCAAACTTTAAAAACTCAACATAGACTAAATCTAATTGCACTTTTGTTAGTTCATAACCTACTTTTTTTGCTCTATACGCTAATGCAGCTCTACCGCTTCTGGCTGTAAGCACTATTAAAGACTCATTGACACCTACATCAAGAGGATCAATGATTTCATAAGTAGATCTGTTTTTTATTATACCGTCTTGATGAATCCCTGAACTATGAGCAAAAGCATTTGCACCCACAATAGCTTTATTGGGTTGTACAAGCATTCCCGTACTTTCAGAAACTAAACGACTCATATCGTTTAATTGTTTAGTATCAATATCAGTGTATAAATTTAAATCAGGGTGTTGCTTGAAAATCATTACCACTTCTTCGAGTGCTGTATTTCCAGCTCTCTCCCCTATTCCATTAATGGTACATTCTATTTGTCTTGCTCCATTTATGGCACCTGAAATAGAATTAGCCGTGGCCATTCCCAAATCATTATGACAATGGCAAGAAA
>JBLGCF010000117.1:0-3467 GCA_047617145.1 Thalassomonas sp.
TTGTAGCTGGTTATGGTGATGTAGGTAAAGGTTCTGCAGCTTCACTTAGAGGTGCAGGTGCTAGAGTTATTGTTACAGAGATTGACCCAATTTGTGCCTTACAAGCAGCAATGGATGGATTTGCAGTAAAAAGAATGGATGATGCTTGTAAGAATGCAGATATCATTGTAACGACAACAGGAAACAAAGATATTATTCAATCTCGTCATTTTGAGGGCATGAAAGACAAAACGATTGTTTGTAATATTGGTCATTTTGATAATGAAATTGATGTAACTTGGTTAAATGATAATTGGGGGCATACTAAGGATACAGTAAAGCCACAAGTGGACATGTACACTATTGACGGAAAAGATATCATTTTATTAGCTGAAGGTAGATTGGTGAACTTAGGCTGTGGTACAGGGCATCCTTCTTTTGTAATGTCTAATTCATTTACAAATCAAGTATTAGCGCAATTAGAATTATGGAATAATACAGATGCTTATAAAAATGAAGTATATATGTTGCCTAAGCATTTGGATGAGAAGGTAGCTAGATTACATTTGGCTAAAATTGGAGTAGAGTTAGAGACTCTGCGTACTGATCAAGCTGAATATATTGGAGTAACAGTTGAAGGGCCATACAAGCCAGAGTACTATAGATATTAGTAATTGATTATAAAATATTAGATGAAAAGCCCGAGAATTCGGGCTTTTTTTAATTAGAAATATGCATTTGACTACCACTCAATGTCCAATAGTATTTTTTTAGTGGAAGTAATGCTGGTGAGTTCAGTACACTAGCCTCATTGCTCAATAAAAAAGCTGAGGAACAGCAGCCACAATAAGCAATTCCGGCAGCAACAGAGTCAATTTTAGAGCATGATAGTGATGGCTCGTAACTGCAATTTCTATCATATACTTTATAATCATTACCAACACCATGGTAAATAATGATACCTTCAACTCCTCCTTCAATAAAAATGGAGTTGCCTGAAACTTGCAAATTGCTATATTCTGGCAAATTCAAATCTATGTTAATATTCACATAAACTTCTTGTATGTAGTCATCTTTTGTATTACAAGTTGAGAAAAAGAAGAGTGTGATAAGAATGTAGATTGCTGATTTCATAAATGCAATTTTATGAAAAAGAAATGGATTTTTCCTTCATTGATGTATTAATTTATTTGTTATCTTTACGGCCTTTAAAAACAGAATTTATATTTAAACGAAACATTATACCATGTTGAGAAAAATTTATTTAATAGCAACTTTAGTACTTACTTCATCATTTGCTATGGCTCAATCAGGCTCCTTGAAAGGAGTGATAACTGATGCAATGAGTGGAGAGCCAGTCCCTTTCGCTAATATTGTTATTGAAAAAAATGGAAATCAATCAGGAGGGACGACTACTGATTTTGATGGAAATTATACAATTAAGCCTATTGAACCAGGTACTTATACCATAAAAGCAACATTTGTTGGTTATGGTACAGTTGAGGTTACTGGAGTTATTGTTTCGGCAAATAAAATCACTTTTCAGGATGTAAAACTCCAGCAGGGTATTGCGATAGGAGAGGTTAAGGTTATTGCGTATAAAAAACCACTTTTAGATCAGGATAATCTTTCAGGAGAAACAAAAACTGCAGAAGAGATTGTTGCATTGCCTACAAGAAATATTGCATCAGTAGCTGCAAGTACAGCTGGTATTTATCAAAGAGATGAAGGAGATGGTGTTAACGTAAGAGGTTCTCGTTCGGATGCAACGGAATATTATGTTGATGGTATTAAAATAAGAGGTAGTATGGGAGTGCCTACTTCAGGTATTGAACAAATTACTGTGATTACAGGAGGTGTTCCTGCTCAATATGGAGATGCTACTGGAGGAATTATTTCTATAACTACAAAAGGACCTTCTAATAAAATGTTTGGAGGTGTTGAGTTTGAAACTTCATCATTATTTGATAGTTATAATTATAACTTATTAGGCTTTGCTCTTTCTGGTCCTATTTTGAAAAAAAGAAATACTGATGGGTCTAAAGGATCTTCAGTAATTGGATATTTTTTGGCAGGTGAATTGAGAAGTGTTGATGATACTGATCCTTCAGCAATTGGAAGATGGAAAGTAAAAGATGATGTTTTAGCTGACTTACAAGCTAATCCATTTAAGATTGCACCTAATGCTTCAGCAGGATTTTTAAGTAGATCGGAATTTTTAAATCCAGATGATTTGGAGAACGTCCAAGCAAAACAAAATGCAAATGAAAAAAGGTTTAACCTTTCTGGGAAATTAGACATTAAACCAAGTAAGAATACTTTTCTTTCATTAGGAGGGTCATACTATGCTCGTGAAAGTAGAGATTTTTCTTCATGGCGTTCAATGTTTTCTTCGGATAATAACCGTCAATCAACTCAACATACTTACCGAGTATTTGCTAAACTGGTACAAAAATTTGGTTCAGCTGAAGATAATGAGGATGAATCATCAGCTACTATAAAAAATGCTTTTTTTACTATTCAAGGAAATTATACAAATAATAAATATACGTATGTTGATGCCGAACATCAAGATAATTTATTTAATTATGGATATGTTGGTCAATTTGTTACTAGTAAAGCACCTGTATATAATTTTGGATCTGCTATTGATTCTTCAAGTGGTATTCTTTATAGCGGTAGGGTAATGAATGGTTGGACAGATACACTTTTCGAATATACTCCAGGGGGCGTTAACATATCTTTAGAGAATTATACTAATGCATATATTGATATGTTTTCACAGTACAGTATGTCTTCTTACATAGGTGGTTATGGTGCTGATGGACAGTTAAGAACAGCAATAGATTTACAAGGAAAAGGATTGCTGAATGGAGAATTACCATCAAATGTATATTCTTTGTTTGGAAACCATGGCTCTATGTATAATGGTTCTGCTAAGCAGGAAAATACACAAACTAGTTTTAAGGCATCAGGTTCAGCTGATATTAAATCTCACGAATTCTCTTTTGGTTTTGAATTTGAACAAAGAAAAGACTATTACTGGGGCTCATCTCCTATGAACTTATGGGGTTTAATGCGCCAGCAAGCTAATAAGCACATTTTGGAAAGAGATTTATTAAATCCTATTCCGTTAATAGACCCTGTAAATGGGATTTATCAGGATACGGTAAATTACAATCGTTTGTTTATTGCAAGTGAGCAATCAACTTTTGATGCCAACTTTAGAGCATCTCAAAATAATATTGGGCAGTTAGATTTTATTGATATTGATTCATATACCCCTGATGCATTTAGTTTAGATATGTTTAGTCAAGATGAGTTATTAAATAGTGGATCCTCATTGGTGTACTATTATGGATATGATATTTATGGAAATAAAAATGAAGCACATAATACACTAAAGGATTTCTTTACTCATAAGGATAATAATGGACAATATACAAGAAATATTGCAGCTTATAACCCAATTTATCAAGCAGGGTATA
>JBLGCF010000118.1:0-3459 GCA_047617145.1 Thalassomonas sp.
AGTACATGTTCCTGAAGAATTGAAACAATATGTTTTACCAGATAATACGGTAACTGAAATTAAATACCCTGTAAATCAATATCCTAAAAAAATAAAGAGTGTTAAGTTGGATCGCACTCCTATTATTGAAGGAACTCTTTTAGGAATTAAAGGACAATACTTATTATTGGATGGTGATAGAGTGTTTAATGTTCGCTCGCATGAAGGATTTATTTCTACCTTTTCTCATCAGGAAATTGCACAAGGAAGCTTATTTTAAATCCATAATAAAAGGAATCCTTGCCTGAATTTTATCCCTTTTTAATAAATCCTCAATAGGTTCAGTCATTTGAGTGATAAAGCCGAGCTTAGCTAAAATTAAGTTTGAGATATTAGTTTCTCCCCCTAGTTTTAATGCAAATTCAGTAAAAGGATCTTTCTTTTTAGGTAATGAGATAATTCGATAATCCTCAATCTTAGCTAAATATACAGCAATTTCAATTGCTTTCTCAAGTCCACCATAACTATCTATCAATCCAATTTCTTTAGCATCATAACCTGTCCAAACTCTTCCTTGCCCAATTTCATCTACAGCAGTTGTGCTCATGTTTCTGCCTTCACCTACATGAGTGATGAAAGTAGTGTAAATATTTTTTATACTTGTTTGGATCTTATTCTTTTCAAAAGCAGATAGTGGTCTATTTATTCCCATATCTGCATATTTTCCTGTGTTTACCGTATCAATTGTAATGCCTAATTTATTTTTGTAAAATTTACTTAGGTTAGGAATCATCCCAAATACACCGATTGAGCCTGTCAGTGTTGTCGGGTTAGCAACTATACTATCGGCAGCACAGGCAATATAATACCCTCCACTTGCAGCATAATCACCCATTGAAACAACTAAGGGTTTTTCGGCTTTTGCTAAAATTGTTTCTCTCCAAATTACATCAGAAGCTAAGGCACTTCCTCCAGGAGAATTTACTCTTAGTACAATTGCTTTTACCTTTTTATCTTCTCTGGCTTTTTTTATTGCTGCAGAAGTACTTACTGAACCTATACTTTTTTCATCACCTTCCCCTGAGTTTATTGCCCCAGTTGCATAGATGATTGCAATTTTATTTCGGCTTATTTTTTTTTCCTCTCCTTTTGCATGCGTGTATTTGCTTAGGGAAACTAGGTTTAGTTTTTCTCCCCCTGAAATTTTAATTAGACTGTCCTCAATTTGATCTTGGTACAAAAGTGCGTCTACATACTTATAATCAATACATGATTGAGCATTTTCAAGAATTAAACTGTTGGCGTCTTGCTGTACTTTTACTAAGGATAATCCTCTTTGATTGGCAATGCTATCCATAATGTTATCAGCAAAAGAGTTTAGTAATAATTGCATTTGCTCTCTATTAGCAACACTCATTTTATCTAAGATAAAGGGCTCAACGGCACCTTTGAATTTTCCATGACGTATTATCTGGACATCTATGTCTAATTTATCTAGCAACCCTTTGTAAAACATAATACTTGCTGAAAGTCCTTTTAATTCTACTATCCCTTCAGGGTTCAAATAAACTTTGTTGGCCACTGATGATAAATAATAGGCTGCCTGGTTGTATACTTCCGAATAAGCAATAATAGGTTTCCCGGTTTGTTTAAATTCAAGAAGTTTATTTCTAATTTCTTCTATTTGTGAAATCCCCGCACTTACATATGAGGTGTTAATGTAGATGGCTTTAATCTTATCATCTAATTTTGCTTTTTCAATATTATCTAGCACTTGTTTTAAAGCAATAGTTTTAGGAATATTTCCCGACAAGTTAAGTCCATCAAAAGGATTTTCTGAAGTGCGTTCAACTACTGAAAGTTCAGCAAGATTTATTTTTAGAATACTGTTTTCTTTTACGGTAACTTCTTCTGTACTATTAAGTGAAGAAATGCTAATACTTACAATTCCGATAAATAATAGCATAATTACAAATACGGCCAATATCATCCCGACAATAGTAGATAATACGTTTTTAAAAAAGGATTTCATATTTATTTTTTTAGAGTTGATAAAAATAAGCAATTTCAAATGAGTTTATAGTTGTTTCTTTTTATATTTGAAAACCTTAATAATAGATATGAATATAGTTTTTTTACAATTAGGAAGTAATCTTGGAGAGAGAGAGTTGCTATTGCAAGATGCAATTATTGCTATTGAAGATAGGGTAGGACTTGTTGTTGAAAGATCAAAAGTTTATGAAAGTTTCCCATGGAGAGTAGAGGGACAGGAAAACTATTTGAATCAGATACTAAAAGTGAAAACTGAAATGCTAGCGGATGATGTGCTATCTATTGTATTAGATATTGAGAAAGAGCTCGGCAGAATTAGGATTGAAAAGTGGGGGGAACGACTCATTGATATTGATATTATTTTTTATAATGATGATATTATTGAAACTTCCCAGTTGTGTGTGCCGCATAAACACATGCATGAACGCATGTTTGTGCTAACGCCATTAAATAGCATTGCAGCTGATATGTTGCATCCGAAATACAATAAAACAGTTGAAGAGTTATTGCAAATTTGTAAGGATACTGAGTTAGTAAAAGAATATGCACTATAAGTTTGTAGTAATAGAAGGAAATATTGGGGTAGGTAAAACCACTTTATCGGGGATGCTTGCTAAAGAATATAATGCCCGATTGATTCTTGAAAAATTTGAGGAAAACCCTTTTTTACCAAAATTCTATAAAGACCCTGAAAAGCATGCTTTTCCATTAGAGCTTTTTTTTATGGCAGAGCGTTATCATCAGCTAAAAAAAGAAAAAGAACAAGATTTATTCCAGCCGATTACTATTGCGGATTATTTTTTCATGAAGTCTAAATTATTTGCTCAGAATAATTTACAAAAAGACGAGCACCAATTATTTAATAGCTTGTTTGAAATTATGCTTTCCTCTTTGTCAAATCCTGATTTATTGGTGTATTTGTATGCTGATGTTATCCGCTTACAACAAAATATTAAAAAGAGAGGGAGAGTTTTTGAGCAGGAAATCACCAATGAATACTTGCAAAATATTCAAGATAGGTATCTGGATTATTTAAGAAAGCAAACGCATTTTCCAGTACTGTTACTTGACGTATCCAATGTTGATTTTAAGGAAGATGAAAAAGTATATTCTCGAATAAAGGCATTACTGCAAAACCCTTATGAAATAGGTGTGCATCAATTCAATTTAGCTGAGCCAATGTTGTAAATCCTTTCCAATAAGCTTTTCTAGTTTTAAAATATCTTCTTTGTAATAAGTATTTGTGAGTCTATTCTTTATCTCTATATTTAATGGGTTAGATTTTTTGTAAGCTGCTTTAAATATGAATTGAATCATAAACCCAGGAAGGTAATTGCTGAGCTGGATATTTGGAATTAAATTATAATATCTAAGCTTCATTATTAACCATCCAAATAACCCTTTAGGCGTTCCTGAGACATTTGCTTT
>JBLGCF010000119.1:0-3394 GCA_047617145.1 Thalassomonas sp.
ACTGAATTGGCATCAGGTATTCTATTTTCAACAGCTGTAATGTCATTAGGCAAAAGTGGTCCTCCAAAATCACCCTTTAATTTGTAACCATTATAGCTTGGGGGATTGTGTGAAGCTGTAATTACAACACCCAAAGCTGCTTTTTCTTTCACCACACCTAAGGAAACCATAGGGGTAGAAACAAAGCCTTTTGCAATTTTCACTAATATCCCTTTACTTGCTAAAACCTTAGCAGCAGTTTCAGCAAAAAGCTCTCCTGCAAAACGACAATCATGTCCAATTACTACTGAAGGATTGTCATTATTTTCATTCAACCAATCGGCCACAGCAATACTTACTCTAGCTACATTATCACAGGTATATTCTTTTGCAATGATTGCTCTCCAACCATCTGTTCCAAACTTTATTTTTGTCATCTTACTTGCTTTTAAGCGGTTGCGAATGTATAAAATTAGCGCATAATTTTACGCTTATTTAATGCCTTTTGATATTTACGTGCATTTATGAGGTGTTTGGCATAAGTTTTAGCAAAATTATGGTAGCCTGAAAAATCCTCTTTTGCACACATAAAAATGTATTTATTATCACTTGCATTCAACACTGCATCAATAGCATTAATGGAAGGAATACAAATAGGACCTGGAGGTAACCCCTTGTGTTTATAGGTATTGTAAGGAGAATCTACCTTCTTATCCTTATTTAAAACACGCTTAATTGAAAAGTCATTTAATGCAAAAATAAGAGTTGGATCTGACTCCAGCTTCATTCGTTTTTTTAAACGATTAAGATATAAGCCCGCAATTTCTGGCCGTTCGTCCCGCTTTATATTTTGTTCCTTTTCAACTATTGAAGCTAAGGCAGAAACCTGATAATAATTCAACTTTATTGCAGCTGCTTTTTTCTTTCGGCTAGAATTCCAAAAAGAAGAATACTCTTTTACCATCCTATTTACAAAACCCTCTACTGAAGTATTCCAATAAAACTCATAAGTATTTGGAATAAACAAACAAGCCACATTGTCAGTTGTTAATTGTAGTTTATTTAAGAATGTAGTATCCGTAATATAATTGATAATTGATAAAGAATCTGCTTCAATTTGGCTGGCAATTCTCCCAGCTAACTGTTCTTTATTTCTTAAATTATTAAAAGTAACTTTTATAGGTGTTTGCTTTCCTGAACGCAATAAGTTAACCAAGTCATTATTATTTAATGCTCTATTAATTTTGTACCTCCCTGCTTTAATATTAGAAGTGTATTTTTTCTGTTTTGCTAGCCACTCAAAGGAATTAGCATTAATCAATAATCCATTTTCTGAAAGCACTTTTACTACATCATGAAATTCAGCACTAGTAGGGATATAAATGTACTTTTCAGTATTATCAGGCAAAACAATATTAGGCTGATATACTCTTGAATACAACTCATAAACCATACCCAAACCACCAAGTATTGCAATGAGAATGAATGCAGTTAGAAACTTACGGAAAGATGATTTTTTCTTAAATTTTCTTTTTCTCTTCAAATTATAAATTTTCTAAAATTAAACTTGCCTTATGATTCGGAGCAATTTCTAAAATTTTATTGAGATAAGCTTTTGCTTGCTCTATTTTATTTTGCATTTGTGCTAACAATACCAAATTTTCATAAGCCAAAACATAATCAGGATCAAGCGCAAGTGCCTGTTTTAAATACAAATCTGCTTTTTCAAAATCGCGCTCCAATAAGGATATATACGCTAGATTTAGGTGTATTTCTTTAAAAGTTGGATTGAGTTTTAATGCCGTTTCAAAAACCACTTTGGAGGACTTTAGTTGTTTCTGTTGCAATAAAAAAGCGCCCTGTTTTATTTTATAATCAATTACAAAAGGCATAAGTTTTGTCGCTTTTTCAAAGTATTTTCCAGCAGCACTACTCATGCTATTTGCAGCAAACACCTCTCCCATTCTACTATAAGCCATGGCTAAATCAGCATTGCGATATTTTGTACTATCTACCTCATTACTCAATACAAAATTCATTAATTCTTTATGCTCTTTTTTCAAGTAGAAATACTGCACATAAGCAGTAAAATAAGGAGCTGATTTTTGCAAGAAATAAAAAGCACTATCCAAATAAGTAGGATTTGCATCAAAACTTTCATAATGCTTTAGGTAAGCCTTTGCTTTTGATAAATTTGTGGGATTCGTATTATTAATTGCCACTAAGCCTCTAAATGCTCCCTTCTTAGTTTCAACTCCATTATGAATGCCAATTTTATGATCCGTTATCGCAACATGCATAATATCGGTAGATGAAGATTTTGGCATATGACAAGAGGTGCAATTTTGCGTTTCTTCTTCCTTGCAAACTTCATGACATTGCATACACTTATTATCAAAATAAGTAGCTGACAAAGTAGTAACACTCTTGTGAGGATCATGACAAGTAATACAAGTCATTTCAGCTGATTTGAAACAAGCACTTTCTTTTAGTCTATCCACATGAGAGGCCATAATAAATGACTCTTCATTTTCATATTTTGGCAAATACACATCCATTACTTCTTTTAAATGTTGTCCTGGTTTAAAATCAGTAAACTTTTTTCCTTCAGCCAGCACAGCAGTGCCCTGCAAATGACATCTTTGACACACATCAAACTGTAAATCCAATGGTAATTTTGCTGGGTTTACTATGCTATAATCAATGTATTTTGAAGTATCAATAATATTCCCGGCCAACTTTTGTTTTACATGCACCTCTCCCGGTCCATGGCACCTTTCACAATCAATCCCAGAAGGAATACTGTTGTATTTATTTAGGGAGCCCTCAATATGGTTAGGATAAGCATTATGGCAACTCATGCATTCCAAACCAATTTCACGGCTGAAACGCGTGTTATTCCCCTGTTCAAAACCAGGAGGTAAATCGGCAATTTTATCTTGTGTGTAATAAGTGTATGGCATTTGATGTACAAAGCCATTTATCTCAAATAAATGAGAATTGGTATGTTGTCCACTGCCTATTTTATAGTTTACTTTTTTGATGAGCAGATGAGTTGTATCTTTCTGGTTTAACCTGAATTCCTTTAAATACAAACTGTCATTTTTCCAAAAAGGCTGATAGGATAAGTTTTTAATAGAATCATGAATGAGTGGCATTTCAGAATTTTCCAAAGCTGAATTTTCTTTTGTTGCAAAATGAAAGGATTTTCCCATTCCTGTTTGCATATAGGAATCATAAATTTCAGCATGACAAGCTCGGCACTGTTGCTTGCCAACATATTTTACGGTATCATTATGATTTAAATATTCTGTATATGTACTTACCTCCCCTCTTTGGCAAGCAAACAATAGGATTGACAGAAAGAAAACAACAAGCTTTCTCATCTATTCAGTATATAATTATTTTTACTTAC
>JBLGCF010000120.1:0-3383 GCA_047617145.1 Thalassomonas sp.
CATTGTAAATTGCCTTTCCAGTCGACTTATTCCATACAACGGTTGTTTCTCGCTGATTGGTAATGCCTATTCCAGCAATGTCTTTTGGATGGATATTGTTATTTCTAATGAGTTTTTCAAATGTTGTCAATTGAGAATCAAGAAGCTCTTGAGGATTATGTTCAACCCAACCAGAATGAGGGAATACTTGTTCAAATTCTTGTTGTTCAATCGCAATTTGAAGACCTTTTTCGTCAAATAAAA
Source organism: Thalassomonas sp. (assembly GCA_047617145.1). Lineage (GTDB taxonomy): Bacteria > Bacteroidota > Bacteroidia > Flavobacteriales > BACL11 > UWMA-0277. Next base: position 244 of record JBLGCF010000120.1, read on the forward strand.
CGGAACGCGAACTAGTTGTTCCTTGGTCTAAAGCAATAATGTATTTTTTCTGCATATTGATTGGGATAATATCGAGCAATTTACAAATTTTTTATGCTCAAATAAGTACAATAATAATTTATAAAACTACTTGTCAATTAAGTTAATAACTGTATATTTGCACCCTTATAAAAGTAAACTAAAATCAATAATTATGAATCATTACGAAACTGTTTTCATTTTGAATCCCGTTTTATCTGATATCCAGATAAAGGAAGCAGTAAAGAAGTTCGAGGACTATCTTGTTTCCAAAGGTGCCGAAATGATACACAAAGAAGATTGGGGCTTAAAAAAATTAGCGTATCCAATCCAACACAAAAAAAGTGGTTTTTACCATTTATTTGAATTCAAATTAGCAGGTGAAGAGATCACTGCTTATGAGCTAGAATTCAGAAGAGATGATAGTATTATGCGCTATTTAACTGTTCGATTAGATAAACATGCTGCTGCTTGGGCCGAAAAGAGAAAAGCAAGAGTAAAAACACCTAAAAAATAAGTTATGGCTAGTATAGAACAATCAGCAAAAGGAGGAAAGCAAGGTGAAGTTAGATACCTTACTCCATTAGATATTGAAACTAAAAAGGAAGCGAAATACTGTCGTTTTAAAAAGAATGGTATCAAGTATATCGATTTTAAAGATGCAGACTTCTTGATGTACTTAGTAAATGAACAAGGTAAAATTTTACCTAGACGTTTAACTGGTACTTCATTGAAATACCAAAGAAAAGTGTCTGTTGCTATTAAAAGAGCAAGACATTTAGCATTAATGCCATATGTTGGTGATTTATTAAAATAATACAGAACAAAACATGGAACTTATATTAAAACAAGACGTAGAACACGTAGGATTTAAAGATGATGTTGTTACTGTTAATAATGGTTACGGACGTAACTTTTTAATTCCACAAGGTGTTGCAGTAATCGCAACTTCATCAGCAAAGAAAGTATTGGCAGAGACTTTAAAGCAACGTGCTTTTAAAGAAGAAAAATTAATTAAAGATGCAACTAAGGTAGCTGACGCTATCAAAGCATTGGAAATTAAAATTAAAGCTAAAACTGGAGAAGGAGATAAATTATTTGGATCAGTAAATAATATTAATGTAGCTGAAGCTCTTGAAACTGCTGGACATTCTTTTGATAAGAAATATATCAAAGTAGAAGGAGGTAACGTTAAGAGATTAGGTAAATACAATGCAACTGTGAGATTGCACAGAGCAGTTATTGTTGAAATACCATTTGATGTTATTGCTGAATCAAAGTAATTAACACATTTCGTTAATAAGATAATAAAGCCACAATTTAATTGTGGCTTTTTTATTGTATTTTTATTTCCTATTAATTCAAACTAATTTAACAATGAAGAAAATTTTACTATTTACATTTTTTCTAATATTTATTGGGACGACTGCTTTTTCACAAGCAACAACTTCCAATATTAGAGGACTTGTTTCGGATTCAGATGCTCAACCAATTCCTGGTGCAAGCATTGTAGCAGTTCATGTTCCTACCGGAACTACTTATGGAGTTGCTACCAACTTTGAAGGAAGGTACAATCTAAACAACTTAAGAGTTGGAGGACCTTATACAGTAACTATTGGTTTTGTAGGTTATAAAGACCAAGCCTTTAGCGAGGTTTACTTAGACCTTGGAAAAACAAAAAGAATAGATCATCAACTTGTCGAAGATAGTCAGCAACTTGATGAAGTTGTGATTATCGCTAATACTTCTGGAACTTTTGGAAGTGATAGAACAGGAGCAGTAACAAGTGTAGGGAGAAAAGAACTAACCAAACTTCCTACTATTTCTAGATCAGCATCAGACTTTACACGTCTTGATCCTTCTGCTTCAGGAGGTTCATTTGGTGGAAGAAATGATCAATTCAATAACTTTACATTGGATGGTTCAATTTTTAACAATCCATTTGGATTGGATGCTGCAACTCCAGGAGGTCAGACGAACGCTCAGCCAGTATCACTAGATGCAATTGAGCAAATTTCGGTTTCTTCTGCACCTTATGATGTAACATTATCTGGTTTTACAGGAGCATCTGTAAATGCTGTGACAAAAAGTGGGACAAATGAAGTTCATGGAACTGTTTATGGATATTTCAGAAATGAAGATTTTACCGGAAGTAAAATTAAAGGTGAAGAAATTTTCGTTCCAAAATTAGAGCAAACACAATATGGAGTAAGTATTGGAGCTCCAATTATTGAAAATAAATTATTTGTTTTTGCAAATTTTGAAAAAGATGAAAGAACTGATTTAGGTCAGAACTGGGCAGCAAATAGAGGTACTGGAGCAATAAATGAATCAAGAGTGCTAGAGACTGATTTAATGAATGTACAATCTGCATTGAGAGGTATCGGTTATGAACCTGGAGAGTATGAAGGGTTTACGCATGATTCAGAAAGCACAAAGGGTCTTTTAAAACTAGATTGGAATGTAAATGATAAGCATCGATTGGCTTTAATTTATAATTTCTTAGATGCTTCTAAAGAAAAACCTGCACATCCTACAGCATTAGGTTTTAGAGGTCCAAGTTCTCAAATATTACAATTTGAAAACTCAGGATATCAGATTAATAATAAGTTACAGTCTTATTTAATTGAGTGGAACGGTACTTTTTCAGATAATATTTCTAATAAGTTTCAAGCAGGATATACACATTTTGATGATTTTAGAACACCTAAATCTAGTCCTATGCCAGCTTTTAGAATACAAGATGGTGCAGGATCAAATTATATAGTTGCTGGACATGAGCCATTTTCTATAAACAATAGATTGGATCAAAAAGTATATCAAATCACCAATAACTTGAGTATCAGTAGTGGAAATCACAATTTCACACTTGGTGTTTCATTTGAAAAATTCGAATTTGATAATTCTTTTAATTTAGGGGCTTACGGTCTAGGTGATTCTAGAGGATATGTAGGAGCTTTCTTTGGAGATTTTGCTGATATGAATGCCTTTAATGAAGGAATCTCTAATGGTCTATTGGCTGATGCAATGTCAGCAGCACAAAACACATTTGACACTAATAATGCAAATGATTCTTGGGCTCTCGCTGAAACAAATGTAGGTCAATTAGCATTTTATATGCA
>JBLGCF010000121.1:0-3368 GCA_047617145.1 Thalassomonas sp.
TGGATTGCATCCTTTTAATGACAACTCTGCAATCAGAAGTTATATATTTAACTACACTCAAAAGACACTCATAAAATTAGATATTAATAGCTTAGATTATATTCCTTCACTAGTTAAAAATATGCCTTCTGCTTCTGAAGATAATTTATCCTTTGAATATGAAATTAAAAGAGGAGTACTCTGGGATGATGGAGCAGAACTAAATGCTGAAGATGTTGCATTCTCAGTAAAATTAATGCTTTGCCCGCTCACCAATAATGCACAAATAAGAAGCAATTATACTACTGTAATTAAAAGTATTGAATTGGACCCAAGCAATCCTATGAAATTTACAATGCATGCACAAAATGTTCATTGGGATAATAAATTTATTTTTTCAGAATTATTTATTCAACAAAAAAGTTTGTGGGACCCTAAAAGAGTATTAAACAATGTTTCTTTTGAAAATTTATTATCAGAAGACTTTGATGAAACTGAAGCATTGCAAGAATGGTTTAATGCATACAATAATGCAGATAATAGTTACAAACCTAATCTTTTAGTTGGGCTTGGAGCATATCAAGTTACTCAATGGGAAGCAAGCCAATATATCACTATAGAAAAGAAAGAGAATTGGTGGGGAGCTAAAGATACCTCAGTATATAATAAAGCATACCCTGACAAAATAATTTTCAAAATTATTACTGAAGATGCATCTTCTTATCTTGCTCTTAAGAATCAAGAAATTGACGTAACAACTAGAATTGGTACTGTGAAACTAATGAAATTACAAGAAAGAGAGTATTTCAATGACAATTACGATTCTGACTTTTTAGATCAATATTCATTTAGTTACATGGGATTAAATATGAAGCCAGATGGTATAAAACAAAAACCATTCTTTATTGATCAAAAAGTAAGAAGAGCTATGGCCCATCTTATTCCTATTGATGAAATTATTGAAGTAATGATGCATGGAAAAGCAAGTAGGCAAGCTTCATTAATTTCTCCACTTAAAAGCACCTATAATGATACTTTAAAATTAATTCCTTTAGATGTTGAAAAAGCAAAAGAGCTACTAACTGAAGCAGGATGGATAGATACCGATGGAGATAATATTCGTGATAAAATGATTAATGGTGTTAAAATTCCATTCTCTTTTAAACTAAGTTATATGAGTAACCCAATCTCAAAAGAAATTGTACTAATGATCAAAGAAAGTATCTATAAGGCCGGAATTGTTGCCGAACCAACCCCTATGGACTTTACACTGTTTTATAAAAATGCTATGGATCATAACTTTGACGGAATGATGGGAGGCTGGGGAGGAAGTGCTTCATATTCAAATCCTATGCAACTATGGCATACTTCATCATGGGTAACAAAAGGGTCTAATTTCTGTGGTTTTGGTGATGCTGAAAGTGATGCTTTAATTGAACAAGCAAACCTTACTCTTGATAAGGAGCAACATAATAATGCCCTTCTTAAATTACAAGCTAAAGTATATGAAGATCAACCTTATGTTTTCCTTTATGCAACAAAAAGAAAATTCGCAATACACAAAAGGTTCAATAATAGAGGAATGTATTTTGAAAAGCCAGGTGTTATGATTCAAAACTTAGAGTTAAAAACTGCTTTTTCTTCAAAAAATCTAACCACAACTGACGGACAATAAAATAAACAAAAAACTATGTTCAAGTATACACTAAAAAGAATATTAACTTTTATCCCTATGCTAATAGCTATTTCGCTATTGTCATTTGTAATAAGTATTAATGCACCAGGTGATCCTGTGGAACGTCTTTCCAAAGCAGCAGGAAATGAAGGGTCTGCTGATCAGCAATCAGGAGCATCCAAAAAAATAAAACAAGAACTAAGAAAGAAGCTGGGGTTGGATTTACCTATTTTTTATCTTAGCATTACTGATTTAGCAGCTTCTGACACGCTCTACAAAGTACAAGATAAATACCAAAAAGCTAACCTTGAAGCCCTGACACATCAAAGTGGAAATTGGGGAGCTGTATCTGAATATTACTCGAGTTTACTTACTTTACAAAAAGCACATCAAATAATTGATGCTAAAGAAATTGTATCAAATGATACTTCATTATCCTTAAATATAGTAAATGAGGCGACAAATCAATTTGGTTTTGAGATTGGAAGTTTACTTGAAACTTCTGAAGAAACAGTAGTCCTCTTGAAATTTGAAAAGATGAATAGTTTACTCCAGAATCATGTTTTTTTATCCGATTTAAAAGCTCCATTATTTAATGTAAAGCAATCAAGAGAAAGTCTCTTCACAAATGCAACAAGATGGAAAACCTATGTTCCTGCTATTAGTTGGTATGGTGGGAAAAACCAATACCACTTATGGCTTTTAGGAAATGGAAAAGATAGAAAAGGAATATTAAGAGGTGATTTTGGAATTTCTTATATTGATAGCCAACCTATACAGTCTAAAATTTGGCAGAAAGTTGGGATATCATTCTCATTATCGTTAATCTCAATTTTCTTAGCTTACTTAATTAGTATCCCAATTGGGATTTATTCAGCATACAAAAAAGATTCCGCAGCAGATAAAGGCTTGTCTTTAGTATTGTTTGTATTGTATTCTATGCCCTCTTTCTTTGTCGCAACCTTATTATTATTACAATTTGCTAATCCTGATAATTTGAGCTGGTTCCCAGTTTCTGGAATTCAAGACCCTACAATTTTTGACCCTAATTGGAGCTTATGGATGAAACTAAAACACAGAATGCCATTTTTAATTTTACCAATCATTACTTATACTTATAGTTCATTTGCTTTTTTAAGTAGAATTATGCGAGTAGGAATGATTGACGTAGTATCGCAAGATTATATACGCACCGCTCGTGCTAAAGGATTAGGAGAAGGTAAGGTGATACTTAAACACGCACTTAGAAACTCATTGTTACCTGTAATCACTGTTTTTGCTGCAATCTTTCCAATGGCAATTGGAGGTAGTATTATTATTGAAGTAATTTTCTCTATTCCAGGAATGGGAGTTGAAGTCTTTAATTCCATACTTAATTATGATTATCCAATGATTATTACAGTATTTACTTTATCCGGGTTTTTAACAATGGTTGGTTACTTAGTTGCTGATATACTATATGCAATTGTTGACCCAAGAATTTCATACAAATAGAATTATGCAAAATACAAACGAAAATTTCTCATTTAAAAAATATGCTTGGGCTCAATTCAAGAAAAATAAAATTGCATTAGTAAGTTTATACTTATTATTTGTATTAGTAATCATTGCTCTTTTTGCGCCTTACATTGCTAATGACAGACCCCTTTATGCCGAGTATGAAGGCAACACTCTTTATCCTGCTTTTGCTAGTGACACCAGAACTGATTCTATT
>JBLGCF010000122.1:0-3359 GCA_047617145.1 Thalassomonas sp.
GTTGTTCCACTACAGTTATTGCTGAAATAGTGTTGAGGGTCAATGATGAAGTTTGCTACTGTCCAGAAAGCTGTTGACCAAGCTGGATTATCAACATCAATACATTCTAATAAAGAATTGTTAGCTACAGCCAAATTATCTAAATCAAAGTTATTACCATTACGCAAATCAAGACTCATTAATTGATTATTAGTACACCATAAATTGGTTAAATTAGGATTACTACTTATATCAAGAGATATTAGATTATTATTTTGACAATATATTTCAGTTAATGCTGTATTATTACTCAAATCAATACTACTCAGATTATTATCATATAAAATAAGCTTTGTTAATGAAATTGCACCGCTAATATCAATGTTTAAAAGTGGATTTGAAGGTGCATATAGCTCATCTAAATTAACATTAGCGCTTACATCTAAATAAGTTATTTGATTAAAGCTACAGCCAAAATCCTCTAAATTGTTAAAGCCTTCTATACCTGTTAAATCAGAGATACCTTTGTTAGACACATCTAAAAATGTAATTGAGTTAATGTTAGAAGTAGTTACATAATTATCTAATATACTATCATAGCCTAAATCAATAAGTGCTTGCTCAAAATTATCATCTGGCACATAAGTTTGTTGCCCAAACCCAATCATAGGTAAGCAAAGTAATATAAGTAGTAGTTTTTTCATCTTAATTTATTAGTTAAATAGAGCTAAGAATATAGCAATAAAAAATGTTGCTATAACAAGATAAATAAACCAATTCTTGGGTTTCTCCTTATTTAATTCATATGTAATAGTTGATGTAGTTACCAATAAAATTATCCCAACTAAAAAAAGTGGGTGATACTGTTCATAATCATTACCATCATAGTATTCATAATATGCTGAAGCAATAATTAATATTGAAGCTATTAAAAAACCTCCCAATCCAATATATCTTTTAATCATTTCTTTCATAATAGTAGTAGTTTTTTCATAATCTTAGTTTATTGTTTATCTATTGTTTTATTCTATAACTATTCTTTTCTCTACTGTTCCATTATCATAGATGTAAAAGAGAGGTTGATTAGTTTCATTTTGAATTTTTCTACCTAATACATCTATAATTTTCATCAGTTTCCTTTCTGTATGTATTTCAGTAATAGCAGAAGGGGTAGGACAGTAATTTCCATCAGGAGCAAGTTGAGGTAGTTTGTATTGTACATCTGTGATTAACGCAGACATCAAAACATCCATGCTTTGCAAAAGAGTAGCATTGTAAGGCTCCCATTCGTTTGCAATACCTGAAGCGGTTTGAGCATCATCCAAAATTCCCATATTACTTACAAGTGCCCAATACATGTATTCAATCATCATACATTCATAATCACAAGTCCAGTCATCATAATGATACCAAGCAGATGCAGGATAAGGGTTTGGAATGCTCATAAATTGTCCTCCTCTGGCAACATCCATAGCGGAAGACATTAAAGAAGAATTGGCTTGCATGCTAAAAGCGGCTGGATACACATTGGTATGCCCAACATGATTAATGGTGTGCATAATTTCTTCCACTGAAGCATCATCTCCCCAATGCCCAGTTTGTGTAGGATCAATTTCATTTTTATAAAGTACAGCACTTACTCCATCACCATTATAGTTATTGAAGAAAGTGTTTTCTGCTGAAGAGCCTTCTGATGAGAAAATTGGCATTAATGCATTTTCGGTAGTAAGTTGTGTTTCAATTAATGGGTCATCTACTATTCCGTCTTCATTATTATCCAATAGTTCAGCAGCAACAGCAGCTGCATGCAACACTTTTGCATCTGATATTGTGCTCTCAGCATAAATACTAAAGCATCCTAATACATCCACATACTTTGTGAAAGGAGCAAGAGCTTGATCTCCAAAATTCGGATTAGGATCTATTGTAAAACAGACAGTATTTTGGGCGATTCCCAATATTGGTAAAGCAATTAAAAAGACAAGTAATTTCTTCATGATTAATAGTTTTTAGAATTGCCAAATATAAGAAAAATCTAATTGTATCTTTGCACTAATGAATGGAGTCGTCATAAAAACTACAGGAAAACGCTATACCGTAAAAACGGAGAAGGGAGAGGTTGTACAATCTCGATTGAAAGGGAAATTCCGAATTGCTGGTATAAAAAGTACAAATCCTATTGTAGTTGGCGATAAAGTGGAGGTGGTACAAGAATCAGAATTATGGATGATTGTAAAGCTGCATGATAGAAAAAATCATATCCTAAGGAAATCAGTTAACCTAAGTAAGCAAACCCATATTATTGCTGCTAATATTGACCAAGCATTACTTATGATTACTTTGGATAGTCCTGTAACTACCACTGGTTTTATCGATCGTTTTTTGGTGGCTGCAAATGCTTATGGAATTGAGGTAGTTTTGCTTTTCAATAAGGTGGATTTACTGGATGATGAGTTGAAAATTCAACAAGAAAATCTTAAAAAAGTATACGAAAATATAGGGCATACTTGTTTTGCTACTTCTGTGATTAATGATGATTTGTCACCCATAAAGGACTTGATGAAAGGGAAAGTGAATATGATTTCAGGACATTCTGGAGTAGGAAAATCTACCTTGATAAATTATTTGCAACCTGATTTGCATATTAATACTAAGGAGGTTTCTGATACCCACAAACAAGGGCAACATACAACCACTTTCTCTGAGTTGCATGAACTTGATTTTGGAGCATCTATTATTGATACGCCAGGAATAAGAGGTTTTGGTTTGGTGGAGTTAGAGGTGGCAGTGTTAGGTAGTTATTTCCCTGAATTCTTTAAGTTGAAATCCCAATGTAAATATCATAATTGTATCCATAAAAACGAACCGCAATGTGCTGTTAAGTCAGCATTAGATAATGGTGAAATTGCTGAAAGTAGGTATAAAAATTACTTGAAAATGCTGGTAGAGGAAGAAGAGAATTTTAGAACAACTGATTACTAATGAGGGCGGTTATCCAAAGAGTAGTGGAAGCTTCCGTAATTATTAAGAAACAACAAGTAGCTGCAATTCAGCAGGGACTTTTAGTTTTGTTAGGTATTGAAATAGAGGATACCAAAGAAGATGCTTTGTGGTTGGCGAATAAAATTGCAGCTCTTAGAATTTTTTCAGATGAAGAAGGGGTAATGAATAAATCCATTACTGAAATAGGTGGAGAGGCAATTGTCGTGAGCCAATTCACCTTACATGCCAAAACTAAAAAAGGGAATCGCCCATCTTATATAAAAGCATCTAGGCCAGAGCAAGCAATTCCTTTATATGGGTTGTTTAAAGAAGAACTATCTCAATTGATTGGAAAGAAAGTTCAATCAGGAGTGTTTGGTGCTAATATGCAAGTTTCT
>JBLGCF010000123.1:0-3298 GCA_047617145.1 Thalassomonas sp.
CTTTATATTGACGCTAATTATTATTATACTAGATATACTAATTTTATAGGATACAAAATTGGAGCTAAATTTACAGGTGGAGATACAATTAATATGGCACAAGACACAGGCTATTTTATCAATTTAACATCTATACAAGCTTATCGAATGGCTGCGAATGCTGAAAACACTGTAACTACTCAAGGTGCATCAATAGGGATAAACTACTACTTACATCCTAAATATTCCTTAAACGGAAATTATTCTTGGAATAAACTTAATGAAAAAGGAACAGAAGACCCAATTATTCCTGCTTATAACACTCCAGAACATAAATATAATTTAGGATTAAGTGGTAGAGAGATTCATTTTTCTAATTCAAAATCCTTTTTAAGAAATTTCAGCTTTAGTATTAATTATAAATGGGTTGAGGGGTATACTTATGAAGGATCACCACAGTTTACAGGTAATGTACCTAATTATGACTTGGTTGATTTACAGATAAGCAAAAAACTCCCTGGGCTTAATGCAACCTTAAAAATTGGGTCTTCAAATATACTTAACAATAAACATTTTGAAGTTTATGGAGGGCCATATATTGGGAGAATGAGCTACTGCTCTATACTTTTTGAACTCAATTAATTTTTTGTATTATTGTAAAATACTAACCAACAAACATAATTATGAAAATAATTTTACAATCGACGCTTGCTATTGCCTTAATAAGTTTAGGCTTTACAACAAGTGCACAAACAAGATATCTAGATGATGTCTTTTCAGCTGTAACTGTCACTTCTGATATACCTTTTGCCACTAATATCAGTGTATTACCACTATTACAAGGATTACCACCTGGTCCTGCATCATTAAAATGCGACATCTATGAGCCAACTGGAGATAGTGTAATAAACCGTCCTGTAATAATCTTAATACATACTGGAACTTTCTTACCTGCTATAGCAAATGGACAACCAACTGGATCAAAAATAGACCTTTCAATTGTTGAACAATGTACCAGATGGGCAAAAAAAGGATATGTTGCAATTGCTATGGAAAATCGTTTAGGATGGAATCCAGTATCTCCTGACCAAGATGAAAGAACATCAAGTTTATTGCAAGCCGCATATAGAGGAATCCAAGATGCTAAAGCAATGGTTAGATACATGAGAATGACAGAAGATAATGGAAATCCTTATGGAATAAATCCTGATAAAATTGTATTAGGAGGACAAGGAACAGGCGGATACCTTTCTTTAGGATATGCTACTCTTAATGATGCTGCAGTTGAATTAATGCTACCTAAGTTTATAAATTTCAATACCGCACCTCCAAGTCCTTATGTTTATCCACCATTTTTTGGAAATCCTGATGGAACTGATTCTACAACATTACCTGCTTCTGCTTCTCCTACAGGTCAAGATGAACTTTGGAATATACCAAATAACCCTTCTTACAGTAATGATGTAAATATGGTATTTAATTTAGGTGGAGCTCTTGCTGATATTTCATGGCTTGAAGCTGGTGAAGTTCCTATGATATCTTTTCATTGTGAGATGGATCCAAATGCACCAATTGACACAGGTGATGTAGTTGAGCCAGTAAATGGAGATTTTGTAATAGAAGTTATGGGATCAAGAACTGCACAGTTTTATGCAAACCAATATTTAAACAATGATGCATTTGCACTTGCTGGGATAACAGATGCATTCACAACTGCTGCCAATGTAAATAATGGTGGATTAGAAGGGTTATATATTTTCAAAACGCCTGCACCTTCAGCTGGAACTAATGCTTATGGACAAGCCTATACAGAAGAAGGAGCACCTTGGGATTGGTGGGATAATGCATCTTATGAAGCAGTAGCTCAAGTATACAATGCTGGTTCAGGAGCACCTGCAGGTTATTTTGCTGCAGATGCTATTACAGGTAACCCTGATATGTCAGCTGCAAAAGGAAATGCTTATTTAGATACTATTCATGGATATTTAAATCCAAGAATGTATGAAGTACTTGATTTAGCAAATGATATTGCAATAATTAATTCAGTTGATGAAAAAATAAATAATTCAACTAAAATGTATCCAAATCCTGCTGATAATTTTTTAAATATTGTTAGCTACACAGTTGGAATTGAAAACATTTATATTTACAATACAAATGGCCAGTTAGTATTAGCTAATGAAGTTAATGCTAACCAAATTAGATTAAATACCTCTACTCTTTCAAAAGGAGTTTATATTGTGGATATTAAATCAAAAGACACATCAATAAAACGAAAACTGATTATTGAGTAAATAATAGCTAGTATATAACGAAAAAAGGGAAGCATTGCTTCCTTTTTTCTATTATATGTTATTCTTATAAAGACATATTTAACAATATATAGTAACATAATGAACAATTCAGATGACACTATCTAAAAAAAGATTGCTTTACTTTGTTCGCAAAGATTTAAAATTAACAACAAAAACAAGCAACTAACATCAATTAGTATCTTTACCTTATGCAAAAAATATGTTTAATTATTTTCACTCTTATAAGCCTTAATAGTTTTGCTCAAAAAGGAAACAGCAAGTTAATTGCTGAATATGAGGATACACTAAAAATAATGGCACATACCATTATGAATGCAGAAACAGAAACTGAAAAGCGCTTAGCCAATCAAGCGTTTATAATTAATCTAACTGAAGTTCTTCAATACGAAAAATCCTTTAAATTCCCTTTTGACTCCCTGCCTACTATTGCCCGTATATCCTCACCCGACAATACTTTTCGTATCTTTAACTGGCTACTAAAAAAGGACAATGGAAATTATGAATACTTTGGGATTATCCATTACCATAATAAAAAACGCAAGCGTTATGAATTTATTCTTCTAGTGGACAATTCTGCTAATATCCGTAATGCTGAGCAACAGAATCTAGATGCTAAAAATTGGTATGGCGGGCTATACTACCAAATTGCATACATCAAAAAAGCAGGCCGAAAATATTACACCCTACTTGCTTGGGATGGGAATGATGGATACAGCACAAAAAAAATAATAGATGTGATGTATTTTTCAGGGAAAAATAAAATCAAATTCGGACTTCCTATCTTTAAGAAAAACAAAAAAGAAAGTCAGAAAAGAGTTATAATTGAGTATGATGCTAAAACAAGTGTAAGTGTAAAATATCAACCGAAAGAACAAAGAATAGTGTTTAACCACTTAGTTCCTCCAAAAAAAGATTTGGAAGGACTTGAAGAATATTATATCCCTGAAGGAACTTTCAATTCCTATCAATACAAAAAAGGTAAATGGTGGCTAGAACAAGATGTA
>JBLGCF010000124.1:0-3287 GCA_047617145.1 Thalassomonas sp.
TGTCCGGACTTTCCTCTTCAATAAATTGAAGCGATAGCATCAGTAATTACTGGCGCGAAAATAAAGAATAGATTTAGATAATACACAATAGATACTAGAGGATTAAATTAATTACTTTTGCGGCTATGAAATTTACACTATTAAAGGAAGATAAGGAATCCAAAGCAAGATTAGGGGAGATAGAAACTGCACATGGTAAAATAAAGACACCCATCTTTATGCCGGTAGGTACAGGAGGTACAGTAAAAGGAGTACATCAGCATGAGATTTTAGAAGATACTTTAGCGCAAATCATTCTAGGAAATACTTATCACCTTTACTTACGACCAGGACTTGATATTATTGAAGGAGCTGGAGGATTACATAAATTCATTGGTTGGAACAAACCCTTACTAACTGATAGTGGAGGATATCAAGTGTATTCATTATCAGGAACGAGAAAGATAGAAGAAAAGGGAGTTAAGTTTCAATCGCATATTGATGGGTCCTCTCATTTCTTCACTCCAGAATATGCAATAGACATACAAAGAACGATTGGTGCGGACATCATTATGGCGTTTGATGAATGCACGCCTTACCCTTGCGAATACGATTATGCAAAGCGCTCCATGCACATGACACACAGGTGGCTAAAAAGGTGTTGTGATAGATTTGATATGACAGAAGGGAAATACGGATACGAACAAAGTTTCTTCCCAATTGTGCAAGGAAGTGTTTACAAGGATTTACGCTTGCAGTCAGCTGAGAAAATTGCAAGTTTTGAAAGAGAAGGAAATGCCATTGGCGGACTTTCAGTGGGTGAACCACATGAAATGATGTACGAGATGACAGATATAGTTTGTTCCGTACTCCCTTGGGAAAAGCCAAGGTATTTGATGGGTGTAGGTACGCCAACTAATTTACTTGAAAATATTGCTCTTGGAGTAGATATGTTTGATTGTGTAATGCCTACCCGTAATGCACGAAACGGAATGCTATTCACATCAGAAGGAACAATAAACCTAAAGAACAGAAAGTGGGCGAATGATTACAGTCCGCTTGACCCAAACGGAACTTCATTTGTGGACAACACCTATACAAAGGCTTATGTTCGCCACCTATTTGCTAGTAATGAACTACTCGGAAAACAAATTGCTACTTTGCACAATATCCGTTTTTATTTATGGTTAATGGAACAAGCTCAAAAACAATTAGAGTCAGGAACATTTACCACTTGGAAAAATAAAATGGTTAAGAAATTAGACATTAGGCTATAAATGAAAAAACTAGATTGGTATATCGTTAAGAAATTCTTAGGTACATTCTTTTTTGCCTTGGCTTTGATATTGCTAATTGTTATCATTTTTGATATATCAGAAAAGATAGATGATTTTTTGGATAGTGAAGTAAGTGTGAAATCCATAATTATGGATTACTACCTCAACTTTATCCCTTATTTCGGGAACCTGTTTAGCCCACTTTTTATCTTTATTTCGGTTATCTTTTTCACTTCCAAAATGGCAAATGATACTGAAATAATAGCCATACTTAATAGTGGAATGAGTTTTAACCGATTACTAAGACCTTTTATGGTTTCAGCAGTAATTTTAAGTGCACTATCCTTTGTATTGGGGAATTTCGTAATCCCCCCTTCCAATAGTGAGCGTATTGATTTTGAAAATAAATACCTGAAACACAAACGATATTCCCGTGCCAAGAACATTCATGTGCAAATACAACCAGGGCAATATATCTACATGGAAAGTTTCAATTCCACCCGAAATATAGGCTATAAATTTACATTGGAAAACTTCAAAAATGGAAAATTGATTTCCAAATTAAAATCAGATTATATACAATACGATACGCTAAGCCATAAATGGACTATCAACAAATATGAAATTAGGGAATTTCATGAAAATGGAGAAACGATAAGTAATGGTGCCACTATTGATACTAGCATAAACCTAAGCCCACATGATTTTACAAAACGAAAAAGCTTAGTGGAGACCATGAATATGTGGGAACTGAACGACTACATAACACAAGAAGAACTAAAAGGAAGTGAACAAATTGTTTATCATAAAATAGAAAAAAACAAGAGAGTTGCCTTTCCTTTTGCCTCAATAATACTTACGCTAATTGCAGTGTCTATTGCTAGTAGGAAAACCAGAGGAGGAATTGGCATACACCTAGGCATAGGAATACTAATTGCTTTTACTTACATCTTGTTTATGCAAGTGAGTACTACTTTTGCTACCAATAGTAACTTGGCTCCTGCACTAGCAGTTTGGATACCTAACCTCTGCTATACGGTTTTAGCTGGGGTGTTATTATACAAGGCGCCTAAATAATAAAAGATTTAGAATCTGGTTTAAATAAAAAAATACATAAAAAAAGCCCTCCAAGTTGGAAGGCCTTTACTTTTAGCGTATCTATATTTTAATTCCAGAAATCACTTTTGCATTCAGCCCCCTGATCTTCCATTTCTTCAATATACTTATTGAAATCTTTTTTAGATTCAAAGTTATCACTACATACTTCGTCAATTGCATCTCCATAGGTATCAACGTTACCATTTTGGTCGTAGGTTGTATATTCATAATTTGATCCATTTGAATCTTCTTGTGTGCATTCAACACATTTGTTACAAGCAGAGAACATAAAAGCTAGAGCTGCCATAAATAATATTTTTTTCATTTTTATTTTTTTAAAGACTGCCTACTCTATAAGGTTTTCGGCTTACCCATTTTAATATTAACTGAACAAATATAATAATAAAATCTATTAATTTCTTTTTAATTTACGGTATTTAATTCTGGTAGGAGAAATATCGCCCAATCGTTTTTTACGGTTTTCCTCATAATCAGAATAACCACCCTCAAAATACACAACATTAGAATCTCCCTCAAAAGCTAAGATATGCGTACATACCCTATCCAAAAACCATCTATCATGAGAAATAATTACCGCACAACCCGCAAAATTATTTAATCCTTCTTCCAATGACCTTAAGGTATTCACATCCAAATCATTAGTTGGCTCATCCAGTAGAAGTACATTTGCTTCTTGTCTTAGGGTTAAAGCCAAGTGCAAACGATTACGTTCCCCACCTGAAAGAACCCCTATTTTTTTGTTTTGGTCAGCACCATTAAAATTAAACTTAGCCACATATGCCCTAGAGTTCATTAACTTTCCACCAACATTTACCTGTTCCAATCCTCCAGTAATTTGTTCCCAGATTGTTTTTTCCATATCAATATCGGCATGTTGCTGATCCACATAAGCAATCTTTACTGTTTCCCCAA
>JBLGCF010000125.1:0-3250 GCA_047617145.1 Thalassomonas sp.
AGGCTCATAATCTGAAAAACATTAAGAAGGAACTCTTAAAAAGAGGGTATACTACTCCAATTGTTGCTGACATACATTACACACCAAATGCCGCAGAAATTGCAGCTACCATTGTAGAAAAAGTAAGGGTAAATCCTGGTAATTATGCTGACAAAAAGAAGTTTGAAGAAATTGAATATACGGATGAAAGCTATACAGACGAATTAGAAAGGATAAGGAAGAAGTTCACCCCACTTGTAAAAATTTGCAAAGAGCACGGAACGGCTATGCGTATTGGTACAAATCATGGTTCTTTATCCGATAGGATATTGAGCAGATATGGAGATACTCCAAAAGGAATGGTAGAGTCCGCAATGGAGTTTTTGCGAATTTGTAGGGATGAAGATTATCATGAAATTATCCTTTCAATGAAAGCATCTAACACAAGAGTAATGGTACAAGCCTACAGAATGTTGGCGTCAGAAATGATACAAGAAGGAATGAATTATCCACTTCATTTAGGAGTTACAGAAGCTGGTGAGGGTGAAGATGGAAGAATAAAATCAGCAGTAGGAATAGGAACCCTTTTGGCTGATGGGATTGGAGATACAATTCGAGTTTCCTTAACAGAAGCACCAGAATTTGAAATGCCAGTTGCACAAGAATTATTGAAGCATTTTGAAGGGATTGAAACGCACGAAAAAATTACTGAAATTACTGAAAATCCTTTGCATTCTTTCGATTATGTAAAAAGAGAAACAAAAGAAGTAATGAATATTGGAGGAGGAAATGTTCCTATTGTAGTGGCAGATTTTTGCTTGAAAGAAAAGATTACTCCTGCTTCCTTTTTTGGGATTGGCTCTAACTATTCAGTACCTTTGGATAAATGGCACCTTACCGATATGGCGGCCGATTATGTTTTTGTAGGTAATAATGAGGTTAATTTTGAAGTTCCGGGAACTTTAGGGATTATTTACAATTACAAAAAATGGTTAGAACATAAGAAAGGATATCCTTTCTTAACAATTAACGATTACTTAGATGAAACGGAAATTTCGGATAAACTAAATATAGTTTATGTATGTCTTACCGATTTAAGTGAGGAACTTTATGCTAAGCTAAAAACAGAAACAACAGCTGTTTTAATGATAGATACTTATAACGAAAATGGTATAGCCGAGCAAAGAAAACTTTTTACAGAACTTATGAATAATGGGATAAAAACTCCTGTTATCATTGGAAGAGCTTATGGCGATTTATCAGAAGAAAGGTTGCAACTTTCAGCAAGTACTGATTTGGGAGCTTTATTGTTAGATGGATTAGGAGATGGAATATTTATTGCAGCAGAAAATTGTGGTTCGTACCAGTCCATAAATTCTTTATCCTTTGGAATATTACAAGCTAGCCGTACTCGAATTTCAAAAACAGAATATATCTCATGTCCAAGTTGTGGAAGAACCCTTTTTGACTTACAAGAAACTACTGCAAAAATCCGAAAAGAAACCAGCCATTTGAAAGGACTAAAAATTGGAATAATGGGCTGTATTGTAAACGGACCAGGAGAAATGGCAGATGCCGATTATGGCTATGTAGGAACTGGAAAAGGAAAAATTACCCTCTATAAAGAACAAACAGTAGTGGAGAAAAATATTCCTGAAGAAAAAGCAGTAACAGCCTTAATTGACCTTATAAAAGAACATGGAGATTGGGTAGAAAGTAAGTAAAAGAAAGATTGAAAATGAAAAAATACATCCTCTTTCTTTTCCTATCCATACCCTTTTTATCAGGTGCACAACATACTATTAGCGGGATAGTATTAGATAAAGATGCCTTAATTCCTCTGGATGGAGTGCATTTGTATTTGAAACATGCCCAAAAAGGAACGATTAGCAATAATCAAGGAGAATATCAATTTACAATTGATACTACAAATATTACGGATACACTCTGTTTCTCTTATTTAGGCTATGCAACAGTTATTAAACCCTTACATAATTCATCAAATTTAAAAGATACTATTCATCTGAAACCCACTAGTTTGCTTTTAGCTGAAATGAGAGTATCAGCCAACCCACTTAGTGCGAAAGAAATTTTGGAAAAGGCAATAGAAAATTATGATAATAATTACTTGCCCATAAACTACAAAGGAACTTTAAAGCATGCAGCCTATATTGAAAATAAATTAAATAGGCTACTGTTGTCAGAACTAGTATTTGTAAAAAAAAGAAAAAATGTAAGGCTGTATAAGAATAAGGAAAAACAATATGTAAAAATAAAACAAGAAGACAATCAGTTTGTAGGGTATGTTTATTTAACTAATCTCATGCAATTGATTCATATTAAAGATCAATTAATCAAATATAGTAAAAAATTAGATTTAAGAGATACATCTCTTGATATTTCAGTTTCACCTAATTATTATGGAACTAATCAGGTTTATGAGATTAACTTAAATAAAGATATGGAGAAAGGTCAGTTTAGAAAAATAAAACTGATTATTGATAAGACCTCATTTGCTTTAATTGAACTAGCGTTTGATGTTACGCTAGGAACTGATTATGAAACCAAAATAGTTATGATTGACTCTCTTTCAATGGAATTTCCTGCCATGATACCAATTTTTACTGGAGTTATTAGGTTTAAACCTTTTGAAAAAAAATGGATGTTTTCTGACCTAAAGGCTATTGCTGCTTTAGAAGTAATTGAAAATAAAAAAATAACTAAAAAAGTAAAGCATGTGCTGTTATTTACGGCCAATCAACTTAATATCAAAAAGCCGAAAAAAGGTTTGCGATTAAACTTGCAGGGAAATATTTTTAAGCAAATAGATTCCCTTACTCCAGCCAGTAATTTTAAAGAAATTTCTTTAAACAAAAAAGAATTAGAATTTATTAAAACAAAACTATAATTACAGCTAAATTAGGATAATATATTTTAAGTAAATTCGTTTTTTAGTTTTAAGTTTGGACACCTAAGATTCAAATGATACTGATTTATAAACAACACTATATTTCAGTACATTTGCACTCAACAAAGCAATTACATATGATCAACATCTCTAATCTTCACAAATCCTATCAAATGGGAAAAAATTCTTTGCATGTTTTAAAAGGAATTGATCTAAAAATTAATGAAGGTGAATTAGTTGCTATTATGGGGTCATCTGGATCTGGAAAGTCTACACTTTTAAATATTATTGGAATGTTAGATAACTATGAGTCAGGATCATACGATTTAGATAGCATTCCCATAAAAGATCTTGATGAAACAA
>JBLGCF010000126.1:0-3168 GCA_047617145.1 Thalassomonas sp.
TTGTTCCTACTTTTTCATAAAAATCATTAACGCCTAGCTCAATTCTCTCTCCATAAGGAGGATTAAACATTACAAAGGTTCCTGGAGCTACTTCAGTTTCAAAAAAGTCAGTTTTTGTAACCTTGATGTTATCATACATTAAAGCATTGTCAATATTTTCCCTACTGATACGCACTGCCTTTTGGAAATTATCACTTCCAGTAATTTTTCCGTAATAATGAGTCTCTTTTTCTAAGGAAATTTCTTTTATCTTTTCCCAAAGTTCTTCATCAAAATCCTTCCAACTTTCAAATCCGAACCTTTCTCTAAAAATATTAGCTGGAATATTGTGTGCTATAAGGGCTGCTTCAATCAATAAAGTTCCACTACCACACATTGGGTCATGAAAATTTGCAATTCTATTCCAATCACTTAGTAGTATTAATCCTGCAGCCAAGACTTCATTCATTGGAGCCATTACAGCATCCGATTTATATCCTCTTTTATGAAGTGAATCACCAGAGCTATCTAGTGAAACAGTACAAGTATGCTTTGCAATATGTAAGTTGATACTTATATCTGGCGTTTCAGGATCAACATATGGGCGCTTGTCAAATTTCTTTCTAAAAGTATCAGCAATAGCATCTTTCATCACTAATGATGCATATTTACTATGAGTAAAAACCTCAGAATGAGTTGTGGCATGAGTAGCAAAAGTGGTGTCTAAATCAAAAATCTCAGTCCAATCAATTTCACATAATCTACGGTACAATTCTTTTTCATCATGTGCCTGAAAGTGCGCAATAGGTTTTAATATTCGTAAAGCAGTCCTTAAATTAAGGTTTGCTTTATACATAAATCCTTTATCTCCTTTAAAACTTACAGCCCTATTTATAGTTTGAATATTCTGTGCTCCTAATTTTCTTAGCTCTTCAGCTAGTATTTCTTCTAAACCAAACATAGTTTTGGCTAGCATATAAAAATTTTCATCTTTCATTCGGCAAAGGTAATGCTTATTACGTAAAAGATTTCCTTAGATTTGTTCAAATTAATTTCGCTTATGAATATTGCAAACCTTGATTGGATTATCATCATTTCTTTTTTATCACTTACTTTGTTAATTGGATTAATTGTATCTAGCAAATCAGGAAAAAATTCATCTGAATTTTTTCTTTCTGGTAGAAATATGCCTTGGTGGTTATTAGGAATTTCTATGGTAGCCACTACATTTTCAACTGATACACCTAATTTAGTAACGGATATTGTTAGGAGTAATGGAGTGGCAGGAAATTGGGTGTGGTGGGTATTCTTACTTACAGGATTATTAACTGTTTTTGTTTATGCTAAGCTATGGCGAAAATCAAATGTAAATACTGATATTGAATTTTACGAAATGCGTTATTCTGGTAAGCCTGCAAAATTCTTAAGAGGTTTTAGAGCATTATATCTAGGTGTTATTTTTAATGTGTTGGCTATGGGCGGAATTTCATTAGCAGCTATTAAAATTGGGCAAGTCATGTTAGGCCTTACTGCTTTTGAAACCATTGGGATTGCAGGTGCAATTACTGTTCTGTTCAGTACAATGGGAGGTTTTAAGGGTGTAGTCTATACTGACTTTCTTCTCTTTTTTGTAGCCATGGCAGGGTCAATTGCTGCTGCATATTATTTAATCAATATGCCTGAAATTGGTGGAATTCAAGCTTTAATTACCCATCCTAATGTTTCAGATAAAATTTCTATGTTGCCTGACTTTAGCAATACCGAACAACTTATTATGTTGTTAATTATTCCTCTTGCTGTTCAATGGTGGTCTGCTTGGTATCCGGGTGCAGAACCAGGTGGTGGTGGCTATATTGCACAAAGGATGTTAGCTGCTAAGGATGAAAACCATGCAATTGGTGCAACTTTATTTTTTAATATTATGCATTATGCTTTTCGTCCTTGGCCTTGGATTTTGGTCGCATTGGCATCATTGGTTGTTTTCCCTGATATTGCTAGTATTCAAGAAGCATTTCCAGCAGTGAGTGAGGATAAGTTGGGGCATGATTTAGCTTATTCGGCAATGCTAACTAAGTTGCCAACTGGTTTGTTGGGCTTGGTTTTAGCCTCTTTAATTGCTGCTTACATGTCTACCATTTCTACCCATCTGAATTGGGGAGCATCTTATATTGTAAATGATTTTTACGCACAACAAATTAATTCCTCTGCTACTGAAAAGCAAAAGGTAAATATCGGGCGTTTGTCTACTGTTATCTTGTTTTTAGCTTCTGCTGCTTTGGCTTTGTTATTAACCAATGCATTACAATTATTTGATTTCATCTTGATGTTTGGTGCTGGAACAGGTCTTATTTTTATCCTTAGATGGTTTTGGTGGAGAATAAATGCCTGGAGTGAAATCTCAGCTATTTTTGTTTCAGGAATAGTTTCTGTATTATTCAACATGGAAATTGTGTCTTCTGTTCTATTTGGTGAAACTGCATTAATGCCAGAGTACATGAAATTCCCTATGGTAGTACTGATTACTACTGTCGTTTGGCTTGTTGTAACTTTTTCTACTCCAGCTGAGGATAAAGAAGTATTGCTTAATTTCTATAAAAAAACTGTTCCTGGAGGACCAGGTTGGAAAGCTATAGTAGGGGATGAACAAATTAAAAGTGAAGGTTGGTCAGTTCCTTCAGGGATTTTGGCTATGCTTTTAGCTTTAGTCATGATTTATTGTTTACTTTTTGCAACAGGGTATTTTATTTATGGAAATTTACTAATATCAGGAATTCTTATGTTTATTGCTTTAATTGCTGCATATTTTCTTTTTAGAATTTGGGATAGAATAAAAGTTAAGGTATTCTAGAAGTTGATTACTTTATCCTTATTTTTGCCAAATGAAAGATTTTAAAGCATTAGGTGTAAAACCAGATTTCATTAAAGGATTAAATGATTTAGGAATCATCAGTCCAACAGAAATTCAACAGCAAGTTATACCTTTGTTATTAGATGGAAATACTGATTTGGTTGGACAAGCACAAACAGGAACAGGAAAAACTGCTGCTTTTGGCTTGCCACTCTTACATAAAATTGATTCTAAAAAAGATTATGTACAAGGTTTAATCTTGTGTCCTACTCGTGAATTAGGCCAGCAAGTCGCTAAGCAATTGTTTAGATATACAAAATATTCTGATAAAATTTTTACTG
>JBLGCF010000127.1:0-3137 GCA_047617145.1 Thalassomonas sp.
TATAGCATCTTTTTTTAATAGTATTTATCGGTCATACGCAAAACAGGTTAAGGGAGATGTAAAGATATGGGGAGATAAAACACCATTAAACATTCATTTTGCAAACTTTATTTATCCTGAATTTTCTAATGCAAAATATATATTCTTAATAAGAGACCCTAGGGATGTTGCATTGTCTTATAAAAAACTCACTAATCATAAAGCGAAAAATACTGATTTCGCAATTTGGAAATGGAATGATAGTATAAAAATGTTAGATTATCTTTTAGCAAGAACAGATGTGCTGATAATAAGGTATGAGGAGCTAGTTCATAAACCAGAGAGAGAGCTTAAAAAAATACTATGCTATTTGGAGATAAATGAGGATATGTCAATTTTATCTTCTAAATCTAGTGCTAGTGTTATGGGTGTTGGAGAACATTCTTTTCACCAGAATCTGGATAAACCAATTAATTCTTCTTCAGTAGGAAAGTGGAGGTTAGAACTTAATAATTTAGATATTAAATATGCTGAAAAACACACTAAGTTAAATAGAAAAAGATTTGGTTATCCTCTTTGATCCTTTCTTTTTTCCCAGTCCCAAGCAGATTTCATAGCTTGTTCTAGTGTTTCTTTTGTTTCCCATCCTAGTTTAGCTTTAACTAAACTGCCATCAGCATATATTTGTTCTATGTCACCGCTTCTTCTGGGTCCAATGAAATAGTTAATGCTTAAGTTATTGGTTATTTCAAAAGCTTTTACTACATCTAAAACACTTACGCCAATTCCTGTGCCAACATTAAAAGCATGTTTCCCTGGGTTGTTAATTAGGAAATCTATTGCTTTTACATGTGATTTTGCCAAATCAACTACATGGATGTAATCACGAATACATGTGCCGTCATGGGTATTGTAATCATTACCAAAAACAGTAATTTTTTCACGCTTGCCAATTGCTACTTCTGTAATAATAGGCACCAAATTACTTGGCCTATCAGCAGAACAATCACCAATTAAAGCTGTGCTATGCGAACCAATAGGATTGAAATACCTGAGAGCAACACTATTGCAATAATCTTCCTTTAGCATCTTTTCACAAAGCTGTTTGGTTTCTCCATAAGGAGATTCAGCTTTTTTGAATGGAGCGTTCTCATCAACTGGAAGAACATCAGGCATGCCATATACAGTACATGATGATGAAAATATAATATTTTTCACATCATGTTCTTGCATACATTTAAGTACAACTTCAAGCGAACCCATATTATTATCGTAATACTTTTGAGGGTTTTGTACAGATTCCTCCACAGCTTTGTAAGCAGCAAAGTGTATAACACCTTCTATTTTTCCGTGTTCAGTAAATACTTTGTCTATTCCATCTTTATCAGTACAATCGGTATTATGCCATTTTACTTTATGACCAATTATTTTTTCAATCCCTTCAATATTCTGAGTGGAGGTGTTACATAAATTATCAATTATAACAGGAGTATATCCTGCAGCAATTAATTCCACAATTGTATGCGAACCAATATATCCTGCTCCTCCTGTTACAAGTATCTTTTTCATTAAAGAGCTTTATTTATTCCAATTAACCATCTCATCTGGAAGAAATCCTTATCTGATGCTGGAGGCCTGTTTAAGAAAAGTGGCATGTCAAAACGAATAACTAAAGGCCTAACTGCTTCAAGAGGGCCAAAGTTACTTAGCGTATAAGTAAATCCTATTCCTGCATCAGCTCTTACATCTGAAAATACTTCTTTATAATTTTCTTTGTTAAGATTTTTACTAGTTATAATTCCTGCATCAGCAAAAAGGTATGATGAAATATTATTTTCACGAATTGCGTACGGAAGGTAGGCTGTAAAATCAATTTCAGTATTGAAAGCTGCTCCACTTGTTCCATTATAATCGTATGAAGCAATAGTTCCATCTTCATTAAATTCAGGAGCAAGGTATCCTGTATATCCTCTTAGGTTTAACCCACCTGCTTGGTGAAAATAATTGGTAGTATAATCATAACCCATGTATTCACTTGAAACAATTCCTTCTGCTCTTGTAAATTTAGAATCCATCATTTCTTCATTGTTAGCACCTGCTAGTCCTAATTTACTTTCCTGTGCCCAGTTCCTCCCTGTCCCTAATTGGAAGTAAGCTCTAGTATTTATTTTAAGTTTCTCAACCTTATTATTGTTTTTAGCACTTAGGATAAGTTTATTGTAATCGTAAGCACTTCCTAAAGCTGAAGATTGTAACATTAAGTTTAGCGTTCCTTTACCATAGCTGTACTTGTACTTATGTTCTAGGTTTATATCAATTCGATTATTCATTTTTCTTAAATCCCAACCAGAATTAATTAAATAGTTATCGTTTACTCTATACATTGATAGGAAATCAACTTCAAGTTTATTATTTCCTTTGCTATCACTTTTTATAACACTAAATTTATTGGTGTATAATCCTGCTAAAAATTGTGACCTAGTATTTATACGCGTATTCAATGCAATTTTATCCAAGTTGGTATTGTAATTTATTCTGTAAGAATAGTAGTCGTAATCATTTGCATTAGGAATACTATCTTTTTGTAAAGCACCTGTATTAAACCAAACACTTGCATCAAATAAATGATGATGTCTCAAGTATCCTCCAGTCAGGTTTAATCCTACCTTCATGCCATCATAATTGTTCCACCATAGATCAGGACGATATTTTATTTCATAGTTTTTCCAATCAGAGTACTGATATAATTTATGGTCAAAATTAAATGTTGTATTGCAAGTAGAATTGTTATCTGGCATGTAAGCATCAGCCAGTCGGTTAGTTGGATCAATAATTACTTCTTCAATTCCTGAAGGGATATCCAAAGTAGTCGTATATGTTGGGTGTATTAAATCCCATCCGTACCATTTGTCTAGTACGGTAGCATTAGTTTCTTTTACGAACCAGTTATTTGGAATATGAAAATCGTACGACTTTCCATCTTTTGCAATTACACTAAAATCAATTGGCATTTGCATTCTTGATTTTCTTTCAAAAGTTACTGTGTTTCCTTTTGATTTTACTGAAAAATCAATTCTTTTTTGAGTATCTAACCATTGGTCAAAAAACCAGTTCAAATCTACTTTTGTATATTGAATAATTGCATCTCTAAAATCTTC
>JBLGCF010000128.1:0-3062 GCA_047617145.1 Thalassomonas sp.
TTCGGTTCCTGGATTAACAAACGAAAGCATTTTACCTCAACAAGCAAACAAAGCAGGAATAACTTTAGAAGATTTATTCGGGAATGCTATAGAAGAAGCATTGAAATAATTATTGTAAATTTATAAAATGAGAAGAGCAGTTTTTCCAGGATCTTTTGATCCAATTACATTAGGACATTACGATATTATTAAACGTGGCGTAACACTTTTTGACGAAGTAATTGTTGCTATTGGTATTAACGCTGATAAAAAATACATGTTTTCTCTTGAAGAACGAATGGATTTTATAAAGGAGTCTTTTAAAGATGAGCCTAAAGTAAAAGTTGTTACTTATACTGGTTTAACAATTGATTTTTGCCAAAAAAATAATGTGAAATTTATTCTTCGTGGATTACGTAATCCTGCAGATTTTGAGTTTGAAAAAGCAATCGCACATACCAATAGAAAATTATCCAAGATTGAAACCGTATTCTTATTAACAGCAGCAAGAACTTCATATATCGCCTCTTCTATAGTCAGAGATGTTATTAGAAATGATGGAGATTACACTAAATTGGTTCCTAATCCTGTAAGAGTTAAGTAGTTACAACTTATACTCCGAAAGCGGTTTTGTAAATGCCTCTGGATTTTCTGCCAAGTGATATCTAGGATCATCAATATCTTCGATAATTACTTCTCTGAACTTTGGACTAGACTTATACAACAATACTTTACAATCCTCACTTAAATGCTTTAACTTAATTGATTTCCCTTCCGCTTCATATTTATTTACCAAACTAAATATTGCTTCTAATGCCGAATGATCACTAATTCTTGCTTCGACAAAATCAATTTCTACATTTTGAGGATCATTTTTAGTATCAAATTTTTCATTGAAAGCCGTTATAGAACCAAAGAATAAAGGACCCCAAATTTCATAAACTTTAGTACCATCCTCTTTCATACGCTTTCGTGCACGAATACGTCTTGCGCTTTCCCAAGCAAAAACCAATGCACTTACAATTACTCCAGCAATCACAGCCAGCGCCAAATCAAATATTACTGTCAATGCTGAAACCAATATCAATACGAAAACATCTGTTCCAGGTATCTTATTCATTATTCTAAAACTAGACCAAGCAAATGTACCAACAACAACCATAAACATTACTCCAACTAATGCAGCAATTGGAACTTGTTCAATCAATCCTGAAGCGAATAAAATAAATGCTAATAAGGTCAATGCAGCAACAACTCCTGAAAGTCTTGTTCTACCTCCTCCTTTTATATTAATTAATGATTGTCCAATCATCGCGCATCCACCCATTCCTCCGAAAAGTCCTGTTACAATATTTGCACCTCCTTGTGCAAGACATTCTTTATTTGAGTTTCCTCTAGTTTCTGTTAATTCGTCAATTAAATTTAATGTCATTAAAGATTCTATCAAACCAATTGCAGCCAATATTAATGCATAAGGCCCAATAAAAATTAAGGTTTCTAAATTGAAAGGAACTTTGCTAAATATATCAAATTGAAAAGATGGTAATCCCCCTTTTAAGCCATCTCCTCCTCCATCAGTAATAAAACTACCAACAGTTGCAACATCTAAATTACCAAATATTACAATCGCAGATACTATCAATATTGCAACCAATGCTTCTGGTAATTTTTTAGTCAATTTAGGAAGTCCAAACATGATTGCCATAGTCAACCCTACAAGTCCAACCATAATCCATAATTGAGAACCTTGCATCCATACTTTATCTCCCCCTATAGTTTCTTTAAACATTCCTAGTTGTGACAGGAATATCACAATCGCCAATCCGTTTACAAATCCCATCATTACAGGATGTGGAATCAATCTTACAAACTTTCCAAGTTTAAAAACTCCAGCAAGCATTTGAATAACTCCCATCAGAATGACAGTAGCAAAAAGATAATACAATCCTAATTGCTCTCCTTCAGCACCCATAGAATTTCCTTTGGCAACAAGTGCAACCATAACAACTGCTAAGGCTCCTGTTGCACCACTTATCATTCCTGGACGTCCACCAAAAATTGAAGTAATCAAACCAACCATAAATGCAGCGTACAACCCAACTAATGGATCTACTCCTGCAACAAATGCAAATGCTACTGCTTCTGGAACCAGTGCCAATGCAACTGTTAAACCACTTAAAATGTCATTTTTAGCATTCGCTGTTCTCTTTCTAATAAAGTCTGTCATTATTCAATTTTTTGAAGCGCCAAAAATAACCTTTTATTCATAATTGCCACTCAGATTCTTACATATTTTCAAATAGCAATTTTATATTACCATAGGTCTTTTCTAAAGCATCTTTTACTTCTTCTTTGTTTTTAAAAACTACATCTGTGATACCTTCTTCAATTTGTGGTTTTAAACTTCCACTATAAGTAGTACTCATTGAATACCAATAGGTTATTTTTAAAACTTCTCGATTTTTTCTTTGAAAAAGGTGATATGTTTTTTGTAGTTTTTTCTGGATTTTTAATCCTGTTATTCCACATTCTTCTTCTACCTCGCGAATGGCTGCTTCTTTTTTAGATTCTTCTTTCTCTATCTTCCCCTTTGGCAAATCCCATGTGTCAAATCGGTAAATAAAAAGTATTTCATTTCTATTATTTTTCACCAATCCTCCTGCTGCTTTTTCTATTTTAAAAAACCATTTAAATTCAAGCCAAAGCAACTTTAAATCAGTACAATACAAGTACAACTGTTGAAACTTATTACTTTTAGCAATATCAAGTAGTTTTTCAATTGAAATTTCGTCCTTATGAAAAAAAGACTCAGATGAAGAGTTTACAGGACTGTCAGTCAAATAAATTGGAGTATCATTTATAAAAATTGTGTACATTAGCGGTATGATAATGAACAAAGATACTGCAAAAAAAACTGCTGAATTATTACTTAAAATAAAGGCTATTAAATTACAACCTACTGAACCATTTACGTGGGCTTCAGGATGGAAATCTCCTATTTATTGTGACAATAGAGCGACTTTATCTTTTCCACAGATCCGTACATTTATCAGACAAGAGATGGCAACTCTAATCATAGAAAA